>JBOGIE010000383.1:0-2206 GCA_050742435.1 Acidimicrobiales bacterium
GGCCTGTACTCCCCCCTGATCGTCGAGGACCCGGCCGAGCCCGGCCGCTACGACCGTGAGTACGTCGTCGTGCTGGACGACTGGACCGACGGCCTCGGCCAGTCGCCCGAGGCCCACCTCGAGGACCTGCGGGCCGGCAGGGGTCCCCACGCCGCCCACCAGGCCGGTGGCGGGCCCCACAGCGACTTCCTGAACAGCGCGGGCGGCGACGTCAACTACGCCCTGTACCTGGTCAACGGCCGCAACTCCTCGTCCCCGGCCGAGTTCACGGCCCGCGGGGGCGAGCGGATCCGGTTCCGGATCGTCAACGCCGCGGCCGACACGCCGTTCCGGGTGGCGCTCGGCGGCCACCAGATGACGGTGACCCACACCGACGGGTTCGCGGTGGAGCCGGTGACCGTCGACGCCCTGATGATCGCCATGGCCGAGCGCTACGACGTCACGGTGACGGTGGCCGGCGACGGCGTGTACCCGTTGGTGGCGGTGGCCGAGGCCAAGGCCGACGAGGCCATGGCCGTCGTGCGCTCGGGGGCGGGCGAGGTGCCCCCGTCGAGCGTGCGGCCGGCCGAGCTCGAGGGGCGCATCCTGGAGCGGGCCGACCTGGTGGCGGCGGAGGCGGTCCGGCTGCCCGCCGGCCGGCCCGACCGCACCTACAAGGTCGCCCTGGGCGGGGGCGACGAGGGCTACGTCTGGACCCTCAACGGCAAGCCCCACGGCCAGAACAGGCCGCTGGAGGTCCGCCAGGGCGAGCGGGTGCGCCTCGACTTCGAGAACACCACGACCATGTTCCACCCCATGCACCTGCACGGCCACACGTTCCAGGTGGTCAACCCGGGCGGCGGTCCGGGGGCCCGCAAGGACACCAGCATCGTGCGCCCGGACGAGCCGCTGTCGGTCGAGTTCGTCGCCGACAACCCCGGGCAGTGGATGATCCACTGCCACAACAACTACCACCAGGAGGGCGGGATGATGCTGACGATGTCCTACGTCACCGACCGCCCCCTGAGCGCCGAGGAGCGGGCCTCGCCCCTGGGCCTGGTGTGCGACTGGGTGGGCCGGCTGGACGTCGGCTGAGCCGCGGCCGACCTCGGCTCAGCCCGGGCCGTCGGACGCCACGGTGGGGCGCAGGAGCCAGCGGTCGGCCTCGCCGGACGGGTCGGCGGCCCGCCACGTGTCGACGAGGCGCGGGATCCGGGTGAGCAGGGCCAGCCGGAAGGTGTCGTGAAGGTCGATGAGCGACCGGCGGAGGAACACCCCCTCCACGTACGCGGTGCGCCCCGGGTGGGCCACCAGGTGGCGGGCCGCGTCCCAGCTGAACATGGCGCCCGACCCGTCCTCCCGGATGCGCCGGGCCCGGGTGGGGTCCCGGCTGTCGGCGGTCTTGGCGCTGGCGGCCACACCGGCGGCCACCACGCAGTCCCGGAAGCCGGGGTCATCGCCCAGCCGCCACGTGCGCTCCAGGGCGGGCCGGGCCGGGCCGTAGGCCAGGGCGGTGAAGCGCTCGACCGCGGCCCACAGCAGCAGGTAGGCGGCCTGGAGGGCGTAGAACCGCTCCCAGATGCCCGGATCGTCGCCCCCGACGGTGGGGAAGGGGGCGGTGGCGTGCTCCAGTGCCACCCGGCGGACCTGGACCAGGCCGAAGCGCAGGAGCGGGTCGTCCGAGGCCGACCAGGAGGAGAACCACTCGCCGGAGCTGCCCCGGTCGGGGTGGCGGCCCCGTAGGACGTTCACCCGCCCGGGCCGCCCGTCGACCCGCATGTCGGTCATGTCCCACCGGTAGTGCTGGCGGGGGGCCACCTCACAGACGGCCGTGTAGGCGCGGTGCTCCTTGCCGGCGGTGAAGGTCAGGAGCACGCCCCGGACCCCCACCGCCCCGTCCGGGTCGAGGAGGGGCAGGCCGTCGCGCACCCGGAGCCCGCCGGGGGGCAGGGTGGCGGGCTCGGTCTGGACCACGATGTCGGCGACGAGGTCGTGGGCCGGCTCACCGGGCTTGAGCAGGCCGTAGTCGAACAGCGGGAGGTCGAGCCGGGGAGGGGGCTCAAGGAGGTCGGGCATCGGTGATTGTCCTTCAGGCGGGGACGGCCGGCAGCAGGCGACGTTTGTGACCCACGCGGGCTGGTGCAGAACTACCACGGATGGCCCTCACCGACGAACGCGTCCCCTTCACCGCACTCGACGAGGCCGTCCACCTCCTTGACACGCCGGC
>JBOGIE010000384.1:0-2202 GCA_050742435.1 Acidimicrobiales bacterium
GTGCTGGTCGGCCGGCACTCCCGCATGCACGTGGGTCTTTGGGCCGCCATCGGGCGGGGACCGAAGTTCCGGCGGGAGGAACGGGAGGCGGCGGCCCGCGCCGAGGAGCTGCTGGCGTTCGTGGGCCTCAGCCGGGTGGGTGACGTCCTGGCCCGCAACCTGTCCTACGGCGACCAGCGGCGGCTGGAGATCGCCCGGGCCCTGGCCAGCGACCCCGGCCTGCTCCTGCTCGACGAGCCCCGGGCCGGGATGAACGCCCAGGAGACGCGGGCCGCCGCCGACCTGGTGCGGCGCATCCGCGACCTGGGCGCGGCCGTCGCCGTCATCGAGCACGACATGCGCTTCATCTTCGGGCTGTGTGACCGGGTGGCCGTGCTGGTGCAGGGCCGCAAGCTGGTCGAGGGGTCGCCGGCCGAGGTGCAGGGCGACCCGCGGGTCATCGAGGCCTACCTGGGTGCGCCCGCCGGCTGATGGCCGACGCCGCGCTGCTCGAGGTTCGCGACCTCCACGTCTCCTACGGCCCGATCGAGGCGGTGAAGGGCGTCAGCTTCGACGTCCACCCCGGTGAGGTGGTCGCCCTCATCGGCAGCAACGGGGCGGGCAAGACCACCACGCTGCGCACCCTCTCCGGACTGCACCGTCCGAGCGCGGGCCAGGTCCGGTTCGACGGCGAGCGCATCGACCACCTCCCCGCCCACGACATCGTCGCCCGGGGGGTGGCCCACGCGCCCGAGGGCCGGCGGCTCTTCCCCCGGATGACCGTACGGGAGAACCTCGACCTGGGCGCCTATCGCCGCCACGACGACGAGGTGGAGGCCGACGTGGCCATGGTCCAGGACCTGTTCCCCATCCTGCGGGAGCGTTCCGGGCAGGCGGCGGGGACGCTCTCGGGTGGGGAGCAGCAGATGCTGGCCATCGGCCGGGCGCTCATGAGCCGCCCCCGCCTGCTCATGCTGGACGAGCCGTCGATGGGACTGTCCCCGCTGGTCATGCGCACCATCTTTTCCACCCTCGCCGAGTTGAAGGAGCGGGGCACCACCCTGCTCCTCGTCGAGCAGAACGCCCAGGCCGCCCTGGCCCTGGCCGACACCGGCCACGTGCTGGAGACCGGCCGCATCGTGCTGTCGGGGTCGGCGGCGGACCTGCTGGACGACGAGGGCGTCCGCAAGGCCTATCTGGGCGAGGACTGATCGCCCGGCGAGGTGCAGAATGCCGGGAGGGGAGACAGAGGAGGGGTTCATGAAGAAGGGGAACCGTCAGCTCATCGAGGCTCGGTACGAGGCGGTGAACGCCCACGACTTCGAGCGCTTCCAGAGCTTCTACGCCGATGCGGTGGTGTGGCGCGACCCCGGGCTGGGCCGGCCGGCCAAAGGCCCGCGCGCCGTCCGGCGGCGACTGGAGACGTGGGCCGGGGCCGTGCCCAACCTGAAGTGGCAGCTCGACGACCTGTTCGGCGAGGGCGACAAGCTGTGCGCCGAGTTCACGTTCACGGGCACGCACCGGGGCGCCCTCAAGGACGCCCGAGGCAACGAGCTGGCGCCGACCAACCGGGCGGTGCGGCTGCCCGGCGTGGGCGTCTACGTCGTCCGGGACGGGAAGATCGTCGACTCCCGGATCTGGTTCGACCTCGCCCCGTTCGGAGCGCCCGGCCGCTGAGCGGCCTCAGGCCGGGACGGCGGCGCGCTCACCGGTCTTGAAGGTCTAGAGCGACTGGCGGAACACGTTCCCGGCCGCCTCGCGGGCCCGCTTGGCCAGCGAGCGACGCTTCCAGCGGTCGAGGTCGAACTCCACCGACACCTTCAGGTCATCGTGGAAGTGCTCGGCCAGCTCCTCGACCACGACCGGGTCCGAGAAGGCCACGATGAGCTCGTCGTCGAGGCCCAACGAGCGGTGCTCGAGGTTGCTGGACCCCAGGTTGGCCCAGCTGTCGGCGATCATGACCTTGGCATGCAGCATGGTCTGCTGGTACTCGAAGATCCGGACCCCGGCTTCCATCAGGTGCCCGTAGTGGCCCTGGCCGGTCTCGCGGACGACCTCCTTGTCGACGTTCGGGCCGTTCACGAGGATGCGCACGTCGACGCCGCGGGCCGCGGCCTGGCACAGCGCGGCCAGGAGGGCCTGGTCCGGCGCGAAGTAGGCGGTGGTGATCCAGAGCCGCTCACGGGCGCCGGCGATGGCCGCGTAGAAGAGCTGGGCGGTGGC
>JBOGIE010000385.1:0-2194 GCA_050742435.1 Acidimicrobiales bacterium
CTAGGCCCGCTACCGCCCGCGGGCGAGGGCGCGGACAGGAGGGCCTCGAGGCAGGCCTCGTCAGGAGACCTGGGCGCCGCCGAGGGCGTCGCGCAGTATCTCGCGCACCCGCTCCAACTCCCGCCCTGCCCGGCCTACCAGGTCGGTGGCCGCGGCGCGGTCGAACGGGGCCGGGAGCTTTTCCAGCTGGCCGCACAGGGCGGCCATCCCCGAGGCGCCGAGGGTGGACGCCTCGCCCTTGAAGCGGTGGGCCTCGGCCCGCAGGGTCTCGGCGTCACCGGCCTCGGCGGCGGCGGCGAGAGTGGCCAGGGCTTCGGCCGAGGAGGTGAGGAAGGAGTCCACCAGGGTGGTCAGGAAGGTCCCGTCGCCGCCGTCGAGGGCCCGCAGGCTCTCCAGCTGGTCGCCGTCGATCACGTCGACCCAGGCGGTGCGCCGGACCGCGGGGCGCCACCGGGAGAGCACCCGGTCGAGCTCGCTGAGCTTGACCGGCTTGGAGACGTAGTCGTCCATGCCCGCCGCCAGGCAGCGCTCCCGGTCGCCCACCAGGGCGCCGGCGGTCATGGCGACGATGGGCAGGTGGCGGTCGCCGCCCTCGTCGTGGCGGATGGCGGCGGTGGCCTCGAAGCCGTCCATCACCGGCATGTTGCAGTCCATGAGGACGACGGCGAACTCCCGGGCCCGCACCGCGTCCACCGCCTCCTGGCCGTTGGCCACCACGTCCGGATCGAAGCCGAGCCGGGTGAGCAGGCCCATGGCCACCATCTGGTTCGTGGGGTTGTCCTCAACCACGAGGACCCGGCCCCGGGACCGGGGCTGGGGGTGGGAGGCGACCGGGGCGGCCGAGGGCCCGACCGCGGTGGTCCCCTGGACCGGGCCGGTGGGGTCGGGCGCGGCCGGGGGTTCGTCGGCCCCGCCCGCCGACGTCACCACCTGCACCAGGGCGTCGTACAGCTCCCGGGGCACGACCGGCTTGGCGACGGAGGCCACCACGCCCAGGCGCCGGGCGGTGGCCGAGTCGAGGGGCCGACCGGTGGTGAGAAGCAGGACCGGCGTGGGCGCGATGTCCGGCGAGGCCGACATCCGAGCGGCCAGCTCGAGGCCGTCCATCGCCGGCATGCGCGAGTCGACCACCGCCACGTCGAACCGCGCTCCCGCCCGGGCCGCGGCCTCCATGCGGGCAAGGGCGGACGCGGCGTCGGGCAGGCTCTCCACCCGGCCGCCCCATGCCCGAAGGTGCGACTCGAGCAGGGCGAGGCTGGTGGCGTTGTCGTCCACGACCACGGCCCGGACGCCGGCCAGGGCCGGGTGCGGCGGGGCCGGCTCCTCGCCGTCCCAGTGCCGGGCGAGGGGGACGATCACCCGGAAGGTGCTGCCGTGGCCGGGCCGGCTCTCCAGGCTCATGCTCCCGCCCATGGCCTCGGCCAGCTGCCGGGAGATGGCCAGCCCCAGTCCGGTGCCCCCGTAGCGGCGGGTGGTGCTGGCGTCGGCCTGGGAGAACGGCTCGAGGATGTGGGCCTGGTCCGCGGGGTCGATCCCGATCCCGGTGTCGGCCACCTCGAGCTGGACGGTGACCCAGTCCGGCGTCCCCTCACCCACCCGCTCGACCCGCACCACGACCTCGCCCCGGTCGGTGAACTTCACGGCGTTGGACGTGAGGTTGACCAGGATCTGGCGGAGGCGGCCCGGGTCGCCACGCAGGGCTGGCGGGACGTCGGGCGAACAGATGCCGACGATCTCCAGATCCTTGGCGTGGGCGCTGGGAGCCAGAAGGTGGACGACCTCGTCGACCAGGTGGCGCGGGTCGAAGTCGACCTCCTCCAGCTCCAGCTTGCCGGCCTCGATCTTGGAGAAGTCCAGGATGTCGTTGATGACGCCGAGGAGGGCCTCGCCGGCGCTGCGCAGCCCCTCGGCGTAGGGCCTCTGCTCGGGCTGCAGGTCGGTGTCGAGGAGCAGGTCGGCCAGGCCGATGACCCCGTTGAGGGGCGTGCGGATCTCGTGGCTCATGGTGGCCAGGAACTGGGACTTGAGGCGGGAGGCCTCCATGGCCTGGTCACGGGCGATGGCCAGGGCGTGCTCGGTGCGCTTGCGCTCGCTGATGTCCTGGACGAAGGCGTTGAAGAGCTGGCGCTTGCCGGTGGCCGAGTGCCAGATGGAGAGCTCGGCCGGGAACTCGCGGCCGTCCCGGTGCATGGCC
>JBOGIE010000386.1:0-2191 GCA_050742435.1 Acidimicrobiales bacterium
GCGCCGTTGGGCGCGCCGCGAGCCTCGGCGACGGCGGCCAGCACCCGGTCGTCCAGCGGCACGATGAACCCACCGGACTTCGAGCCCTTCCGTGCCGTGAAGATCAAACCATCGCGATCGGTCGTCAACCCGACGAGGTGGAGCTTTCGCAAGCACGCTCCTGGAGGCCAGCGGCCCGATAGACCGGGCCCTTTCGTCCGGACCGTACCACTCGGCCCATCGGCCGATGGGTGATCCCCGGCCCTACTGCGCCGCTCTGGTCCGGCGACGCAGGGGCGGCACCAACCCCGCTTCACCGAGCAGCCGCACCGCCCGGGCCTCGGCCACGTCGATCACCACCGCCTCACCGGGCTCACGCCCGCAGATGAAAGTGACCACACAGTCCTCGCACGCCGGGGTGTCCTGCATCACGCAGTCGTCACAGGAAATCTCCATGCCCACAGCGTAAAGACGCCCTGAGACAGTGTTCCTTGCCCGGCGGGCACCCGGGTGCTGTGCACCGCGCCCGCCTCCTCCCCAAGGCCGGGGGCCCCTGCCCCGGCCGGGGCCGTCAACCCCCGCCGCGCACGTTCTTTGCCCGGGGCTCCTGCCCCGGCGCCCCTACGATCGGCGGATGGCTCGTTGGCCCGTCGCCCTGGTCACCGGTGCCTCGAGCGGGATCGGCCGGGCCATCGCCCTGGAGCTGGCCGCCCGCGGCTCGGATCTGGTGGTCGTCGCCCGTCGCCGCGACCGGCTGGAGGCCCTGGCCGCGGAGGTGCACGCCGCCCACCATGTGAAGGTCGAGGTGCTCGTCGCCGACGTGACCGAGTCCGACCAGCTGGCCCTGGTGGAGGACCGGCTCCGCCAGGGCGATCCCCCGGTCGACCTCGTAGTCAACAACGCCGGCCGGGGCAGCCACGGGTCGTTCGCCAGCATCCCGATCGACGCCCAGGACGACCTGATCCGGCTGAACGTGCTGGCGCCGGTCCGCCTGACCCATGCCGCCCTCACCCGCATGCTGCCCCGCGGCCGGGGCGGCGTGCTGAACGTCTCGTCGATCTCCGGCATGCAGCCCATGCCCCACGTGGCGACGTACGCAGCCACCAAGGCGTACCTGACGCACTTCAGCCAGTCCGTGCACGAGGAGGTGCGGCGCCACGGGGTGACGGTCACGGCCCTGCTTCCCGGCTTCACCCGCACCGAGTTCCACGACGCCGCCGACATGAGCCGCTCGGGTGTGCCGGGACCGGCGTGGATGAAGGCGGACGTCGTCGCCCGCGCCGGGCTGGACGCCGTCGCCCGGGGCCGTGCCCAGTGCATCCCCGGCCTCGGCTATCGCGTGCTGGCCGGCATCTCCGGCATCACGCCCTGGGCGCTGAGCCGGCGGGTGCTCGGCACCGTGCTCGCCCGACGATGACCGACCTCGACGTCCGGCCGATGGGACCCGATGACGTGGACGCGGTGCTCGAGCTCTTCCTGGCGGTCGTGGAGGAGGGCCGATGGCTGGGGACCCAGCCCCCCATCGACCGGGAGGCGCAGCGGGAGCGGTTCCTCGCCCAGGCCGAGCCGGCCACCGAGAGCGTCTCGCTGGTGGCGGTCACGCCCGAGGGACAGTTGGTCGGCCACACCCGGGTCGACGTGACCCCGTACAACGTCGCCGGGCTGGGGATGATGGTCGACGCCGCCTGGCGAGGCCGTGGCGTGGGCGGCGCCCTGGTCCGGGCCGCCATCGACGCCGCCCGCCGGTTGGGCGCCCACAAGATCGCCCTCCAGGTCTGGCCCCACAACGAGGTGGCCCGGCGCCTGTACCTGAAGCACGGTTTCGTAGAAGAAGGGCTGCTCCGCCGGCACTATCCGCGGCGCAACGGCGAGCTCTGGGACGCGGTGGTCATGGGTCTGGTCCTCGACGAGACCTCGCCCGGATCGTCCCTATCGCCGTGAGAAGAGGTTGAGGGCGATGGTGGCCACGATCGACACAATGAGGCAGGTGGCCAGGGGGATGTAGACGCGGGCGTTGCCCCTCCCGAAGCGAAGGTCGCCCGGCAGCCGGCCCCCGCCGAGCAGGAACACCACGCCGATCGCAGCGACCAGACCCGACTTTGACACCGTGATCGCGAAACCGCAGGTGGGAGGGGGCGCGGCTTCGCTGTTTGTCCCTACATTCCCTTGATTTGCGCCGGTTCCGGGATCAGCCGGCGGCTGCGGGTGCCCA
>JBOGIE010000387.1:0-2191 GCA_050742435.1 Acidimicrobiales bacterium
CGGGGGCGTCCACGTCGACCACCACGGCCGACCAGTCGTCGACCTCGACGACCGCGGCGGACACCACCAGCACCACCACCGCGCCCTCCACGACGACCACTGCCGCGCCGTGATCGCGGTGGTGCTGTTGGGCGGGGCCGGCACGCGCCTGCGCCCCCTCACCCTGACCGTCCCCAAGCAGGTCCTCCCGATCGCCGAGGTGCCGATGATCGAGCGGGTGCTGGCCTACCTCGAGACCCACGGGGTGACCGAGGCCGTGCTCTCGCTCGGGTACCTGCACGACGCCTTCGAAGCCCTGTTCCCCGACGGGCGGGCCGGCAACATCCGCCTCACCTACGCGGTCGAGCCTGAACCGCTCGACACGGCCGGGGCGGTGGGCTTCGCCGCCCGGGCGGCGGGGATCACCGAGCGGTTCCTGGTGGTCAACGGTGACATCCTCACCGACCTCGACATCACCGCCATGGTGGCCTTCCACGCCCGGCGGGGGGCCCAGGCCACCATCTCGCTGGCCAAGGTGAGCGACCCCTCGGCCTTCGGGTTGGTTCCCATCGACGGCGAGGGCAAGGTCGTGGCCTTCGTCGAGAAGCCGGCGCCCGGGGCGGTGGGCCCGAGCCTGATCAACGCCGGCACCTACGTGCTGGAGCCGTCGGTGCTCGACCACATCCCCGAGGGCCGGCGGATGTCGATCGAGCGGGAGGTGTTCCCCGTGCTGGCGGCCAGGGGCTCGCTCTACGGGTTCGACTCTCCCGAGTACTGGACCGACACGGGCACCCCGCTGCAGTACCTCCAGGCCCACCTCGACCTGGTCTGGGGACGCCGCGCCGGCCCGCCCTCGCCCGGGGCCGTAGAGGGGCCGGAGGGCATCTGGACGCTCGGTGACGCCGAGGCCGGCGACGGCGTGCAGGGCCCGGCGGTGATCGGCGCCGGCGCCCGGGTGGCGGCGGGGGCGTGCGTGGAGGGATCCGTGATCGGGGCCCGCTCGGTTGTGCACCCCGGGGCCAAGGTGCTGGATTCGGTCCTCCTGCCCGACGTCGTGGTGGGCGCCGGCGCGGTGGTGCGGCGGTCGGTCCTGGGTCATGGCGTGCGCGTCGGCGAGGGGGCCGAGGTCTCGGGCATGTCGGTGCTCGGCGCCGGCCACGAGGTCGCCCCGGGTGACCGGCTGGACGGGGTGCGCCTTCCCGAACCGCCCACTCCGTGAGGGCGATGGTCACCGGCGGCGCCGGGTTCATCGGCTCCACCCTGGTCGACCGGCTCCTGGCCGAAGGCCACACGGTCGACGTGGTCGACGACCTGTCGACCGGCTCCCTGGCCAACCTGGCCGACGCCCGCGCCACCCCGGGCCACGCCATGACGTTCCACCGGCTGGACATCCGTGACCCCGGGGTGATCGACCTCCTGGCCCACCGCCGGCCCGAGGCCGTGTTCCACCTCGCGGCCCAGGCCGACGTACGGGTGTCGGTCGAGCGCCCGGCCTTCGACGCCGAGGTCAACGTGATCGGCACGCTCAACGTGCTCGAGGGCGCCCGGGCGGCCGGCACCCGCAAGGTGGTGTTCGCGGCCAGCGGGGGGACGCTCTACGGCGAGCCCGAGAAGCTCCCCGTCGCCGAGTCCCACCCGCAGCGTCCCCTGTCGCCCTACGGGGTGGCCAAGAAGGCGGCCGGCGACTACCTGGCCGCCTACCGGGAGCTGCACGGCATCGAGTTCACGGCCCTGGCCCTGGCCAACGTCTACGGCCCGCGGCAGGACCCCCACGGGGAGGCGGGCGTGGTCGCCATCTTCGCCGGAAGGCTGCTGGCCGGCGAGCCGTGCACCATCTTCGGCGACGGCGAACAGACCCGGGACTTCGTCTACGTGGACGACGTGGTCGACGCCTTCGCCCGGGCCGCGCAGAAGGGCAGCGGCCTGCTCATGAACGTCGGCACCGGCCTGGAGACCTCGGTCAACACGCTCTACGCCACCATGGCCGCGGCCGCCGGCACCGGCGCGCCCGCGGTCTACGCCCCGCCCCGGGCCGGCGAGCTGGGCCGCTCGTCCCTCGACCCCACCCGGGCCGGGATCCACCTCGGCTGGAAGGCCTGGACGTCGCTCGAGGCCGGCACCGCCGAAGTCCTGCGCTGGTTCGCCTCCCGCCAAAGCTGACCCCCCCACCGAACCGGTGACACGTGGTGCGATATGGCGCACCAGACGTCAC
>JBOGIE010000388.1:0-2191 GCA_050742435.1 Acidimicrobiales bacterium
AACCGGAGCCGGCGCCCGAACCGGAGCCCGAGGCGGCCGCGGAGGCGTCCACCCCCGAGGCGGCCGACCGGCGGCGACCGGGCCGGCGACGCCGCCGGCAGGGGTAGCCAGCCCGAGGATGCGGATCGGTTTCGACGGCACGCCCCTGCTCGGCGCCAAGACAGGTGTCGGCTGGTACACCCACGAGCTCATCGACGCGGTGGCCAAGCTGTCCCCCGGCGACGAGATGGTCGTGTTCCCCATCTCCTGGCGCACGGCCCGCTACCTGAAGCTGGACCCGCCCCACCGCCCCAACGTGGGGGTCGAGCGCAAGCTGGCCCCGGCCCGGCCCCTCTGGGCCCTGTGGGACAGGATCCAGTTCCCCCCGGTGGAGTGGCTGGTGGACTGCGACGTCTTCCACGCCACCAACTTCATCGCCCCGCCGTCGCGGAAGGTGCCGGTGGTGGTGACCGTCCACGACATCGGCTTCGTCCACCACCCCCAGTCGGTGACGCCCGACGTGCGGCGCATGGCCCGGCTCCTCCCCGACATCCTGCGGCGGGCGGCGGCCATCATCACGGTGTCGAAGTTCACCTGCGAGGAGCTCGTCACCTGGCTGCCCGAGGTGGCCGACCGGGTGGCGGTCATCCACAACGGCAGCCACGCCCGCGCCGCGCCCGCCGCCGCCCCTCCCGACGGACCGGCCAGCCCGCCCTACGCCCTCATGCTGGGGACCCTCGAGCCACGGAAGAACCTGCCCCTCGCCCTGGACGCCCTGCGCATCCTGCGCCGCCGGGGCGTCGACCTGCGCCTGGTCCTGGCCGGGGGCAAGAGCGCCCTGCTCGACGTCCCCGCCCTCCTGCGCAAGCGGGGCCTGGGAGAGCCCGAGGTCACCCGCACCGGCTACATCGACGACGCCCGGGTATCGGCCCTGCTGGCCGGGGCCCGGACGCTGGTCTTCCCGTCGCTCTACGAGGGTTTCGGGATGCCCCTCCTGGAGGGAATGGAGGCCGGGGTGCCGGTGGTGGGGGTGCGGGCCGGGGCCACGCCCGAGACGGTGGGCGACGCCGGGCTGCTGGTCGAGCCGGGCGACGCCGAGGGGTTCGCCGACGCCATGGAGCGGGCCGCCTTCGACGAGGACCTGCGGGCCCGCCTCATCCCCGCCGGCAAGGCCCAGGCGGCCAGGTTCACCTGGAAGCGGGCGGCGGCGGCCACCCTCGACCTGTACCGGCGGGCCGCCCACTGAACGCGCCGGTGCTCGCCCGGCGTCAGGGCCGTTGGGTACCGTGTGCGCCTTGCGAACCCGAAAGCTCGTTCTCGCCGTCCTGACCCTGGCCACCCTGCTGGTCCCCGAGGCGGTGGGCGTGGCCGGCGCCCAGACCGCCGAGCCGGCCGCCGACGTGGCCCCAGTCGAGGGCGACGTCCAGCCCACGCCGTACAACGAGGAGGTGGCGGCCGAGGCCGGGCGCCAGGCCGGGCCCGAGGGCGGGGCCGACCGGGCCATCGCCGGCGAGGGCCCGGGCGCGGCGTCGACGGCGCCCATCGGCTCGGGTGGGCCCGAGTCGCTGGCCTTCGCCACCTTCCGGGTGTTCGCCACCCAGTACGCGCCCCACACCCAGGGCAGCGTGGAGGTGGCCGTCCCCGACAAATGCGCCAAGTTCGCGGCCCTGCGGAACCAGACGGTGCTGAACCAGTTCGGGTGCCCGGCCGGGTACCGCCTCGACCTGGACTATCGGGTGGTCGTCACCCGGGACAACGGCCACAGCGCCACCCTCCCGGTCAAGGAGGTCGGCCCCTGGAACCTGGACGACAACTACTGGGCCGGCCCCGGCTCCTCCCGGCCGCGCC
The DNA here is from genome assembly GCA_050742435.1 of Acidimicrobiales bacterium. Lineage (GTDB taxonomy): Bacteria > Actinomycetota > Acidimicrobiia > Acidimicrobiales > AC-14 > CADCTB01. The sequence continues at coordinate 1,828 of JBOGIE010000388.1, forward strand.
GCATGTTCACCGACCTCCCCCGGGGCGTGCCCGAGGCCCAGGCCGCCTTCTACAACGGCTACAACACCGTCCCCAACTGCATCAGCCTCTCCACCGGCCAGCCGAGCGGGAAGCCGGGGGCCGCCGACCAGTTCGGCCGGTGCGTCCTGAACCCGGCCGGCATCGACCTGTCGATCGAGGCGGCCAAGCAGCTCGGTCTGGGCAGCCTGGAGAACGCCTGGGTGACGGTCAGCTTCCTGTGGGAGCCGCTCGACACCACCATCACCGTGGGCCACAGCGGCAAGAACCTGGACATCAACTTCGTCTCCCTCGACCGGGGGGCCCAGGCCATCCAGTGGCCCGCCAACGGCGGGCGGAACCAGGC
>JBOGIE010000389.1:0-2179 GCA_050742435.1 Acidimicrobiales bacterium
CCCTGCTGGCCGAGGTCACCGCCCGGGGCGAGGGCTGCTTCTACGTCACGGCAGGACTCGATCCGGGAAAGCTCCAGGACCGGCTGGGCCCCGGGGTGACGGTCCTCGACGCCCGCGCCCGCGGCCCCTACGGCGACGCCGCCGTGCTGGAGACCGCCATCATCGAAGGCGCCCGGAACCAACCCCCGGGCTACGTGGTGATCGACGGGCTGGTCCAGTTCGCTCGGCGCTGGGGGCCGGCCAAGGCCGTCGCCTTCTTCAGCAGGGTGTGCCCGAGGCTCTTCGACCTCGGGGCGGTCGCCTACTGGCGCGCCCCCCGGGCCGAGCTGGGGGCTTCCTTCATCGAGCAGGTGACCAACGTCACCCAGTGCGTGCTGGAGATCGGTGCCGGCCACCTCCGAGTGGTCAAGGCCGAGGGCCGGCCGGCGTCGGTGCAGGGCCGGCTCCTGCGCCTCGACCGGACTGCCGACGGTCTGCACCTCGAGGACGAACGGGCACTCGGCCGCCTGGGGCGGGGGTTGGAGCGGGTGCGGCGGGAGCGCAACCTGAACCAGAGCGAGCTGGCCCGCCTGGCGGGCGTGACCCAGAGCGCCATCTCCCAGGCCGAGGCCGGCCGGCGCGGGCTCTCGCTCGACACCCTGCTCGTGCTCTCCGAGCGCCTCGGCCTCGGTCTGGACGACCTGCTGGCCTCCGCCCCCTCCGGCGGCTACGTGCTGGCCCGCCGGCCGCGGACGCTGACCGAGGCCAAGACCGCCCTGCTCGACGACCCCAAGGCCGGCCTGCGGGCCTACCTGGTGTGCCTCGGCCCGGGTGAGTCGGGCAGCCCCGACCAAGTGCACAAGGGCCTCGAAGTGGTGCTCGTCGCCTCGGGCCTGGTCCAGCTCACCATCGGATCCGACACGCCCGTGCTCCGAGCCGGTGACGCCGCCCTGGCCAGCAGCGTCGCCGTGTCCGGGTGGCGCAACCTCATCAACGGGCCGGCGCTGCTGTTCTGGGTCCTCCGCGACAATCCACCGGCCCGCCGCGCCAACGGGAAGTAATTAGCAACACTGTTGTTGATCCCTGTAGGAACCACCTTGACTTATGGTGGTCGTACGGCAGAGGCACCACGAGGCACCGAGGAGTTGCTATGAGCGCGTCCCTGGATATGCCGCGCGTCCAGCGGCCACATCTTTCCGAGTCGTCCCTGAGCCGGCTGCGCGACCTGCTCCTCAGCGAGCTGCAGGTGGAGCACGCCCAGCGGGACAGCCACGCGGCCGCCGCCACGCTGCTCCGGGACGAGACGGACCCCGACAGCATCCTCGAGTTCGAACTGGCCGAGGCCGGCGCGGCCCGGGCCCGGGAGGCGATCGCGGACATCGAGGACGCCCTCCGGCGGATGGATGTCGGCATCTACGGATGCTGCGAAGTCTGCGGCGCACCACTCCCGTTCGAGCGGCTGGAGGCCGTCCCTGCGGCCCGCCGGTGCGTCGCCTGTCCCGGTCGGGGTGCTGGCCTCCTGCGATAGGCCCTCCCCTCTGCACCCCGACAGGGACGAGCGGGCCCGGAGCCTCCCTCCGGGCCCGCTCGCGGTCTCTTTCCATCCGCAAGCCAGCCGAAGGATCCCCCATGCTCACCCAAACCCCTGCACCCACCCTGGAGCGGTCGATCGTGGTGGGAAGCTGTGTCGGCGCGGCGGTGACCGTGGCCGCCGTCGCTGCGGGCGTGGCCCTGAACGGCGGGGGCGTTGCCTCGCTGGGCGCCGGCCTGATGGTCGGCGGGTTCAGCGGCCTGCCCTTCGGAGCGATGATGGGCGCCATCCTCCACTTCCTCCGGCACCCGGAGGAGTAGCGACTGCCTACGCCGCCGGCTGCAGCAGGGTGGTGAGGGCGTTGGCCACGTCGGTGAGCAGGGCGGTGAGCGGGTCCGCGGGCGGGATGGCGAGCACGGCCAGCGACGATGCCACCGGGCGCTCCCGACCGTCGCTGGGCGCGTTGCGCACCACGCCCCCTGTGACGAAGGTGGTCGACCCGCCGCCGTCGAGGTTCATGGCGTCGACCGCACCGAGGTCCGCCATCAGCCGGGCCGCCTCGATGAGGCTCAACCCCGCGCTGGCCCCCCGACCGTCGGCGGTGACGAGCAGCACCTCACCCGCGGGCGTCATCCCGACCATGGTGCGGGGATGTCGGTCCTGGGTGAA
>JBOGIE010000390.1:0-2176 GCA_050742435.1 Acidimicrobiales bacterium
CGGAACCGGGCCACCAGCGCGCCGGCCCCCGCCTGCCCGGCCACGAGGATCGGCTCGCTCCTGCCACCCCACGGCAGGGCGTACACGGCGTTGGCCGAGTCCAGCCCGGCCGTGACGTCGAGCACCACCCTCCCTCCCGAGCCGAACGAGGGGTCGAGCCGTCCCGAGCCGTCGTAGCGGGCCAGGGCCACGCTGGAGCCGGCGCCCGACTGCACGGTGCCCACCGCCACGTGGGCGAGCTCGGCCATGGGGGCCAGCCCGTAGGCCACTGCCGGGGCCCCGAAGGAGGTGCGTACCCGGCCCTCGTCCGGAAAGCCGGGGGCCGGGTCTCCGTTGGGCAGGAGGTGGACGAGGGCGAAGTCGTCGCCCGCCCGCCCGGCGGCGACCAGCCTGTTGTTCTGCTCGGCCACGGCATGGGCCGCCGAAGGGCGCCCGAAGTCGACGATCCGCTGCTGCTGCCCGTTGGCGAAGGTATAGGGGTCCGAGTCGAAGGCGGCCAGGGCGAACCGGTCCCCGGCCGATCCGGCGGCGATGAGGCCGGCCCGGCGCATGACGCTGTCGTGGGCCACGTCCAGGCTGGGCTCGGTCATGTCCAGCCGGTAGACACCCTCCCGGGCGAATGAGGGGTCGAGCCCGCCGGTTGCCGTCTTGGCCCGGGCCCCGGGCGGGATGGGCACCGAGGTCAGGAGGGCCAGGACGAGCAGCGCGCTCCACCGCCGTGTGCGCCCTGCCATCCCCGAGGTATCGGCAGAACCGGCGCCGACCCTGAGCCGGGCCGCGGGTGTTCAGTCCACCAGCTGGCGCACCACCTCCAGGTGGTCGCCCTGGTCGACCAGGCGGTGGGTCTTGAGGGGGCCGGGGGCGTCGAGGTCGGGGTCGTCGGGCTGGTCGGGGAGGGCGACGCGCTGGCGCAGCAGCAGCTCCCGCAGGAAGCCGGTGGCCACGTCCTCGGCCGGGGCGGCGGGGAGGGGTCCGCCGTCGCTGGCCACGGCCAGGGCGTTGAGTCGACGGGGCTGGCCGGGGACCCGCATGACGACCGGCTTGTCGAGGCCGAACTCGGCGCCGGTGAAGGCCGAGGACGGCAGCTCGGCGTCGCCGGCCACGTCGAACGAGGCCAGGCTCGGTCCCGGGGAGGTGGCCGCGGCCCGAGCCGACTGGAGGGAGAGGATGCCCCGGCCGGCGAAGCCGTACTCGATGGCCGAGGCGTAGCGACCCTCGAACATCGTCCTGTCCGCCTCCAGGATGTGGGCGGCGACCTGGGAGAAGTACTCGGGGACGACCGGGGCGATGCCGATGGCCGCGGTCAGGAGCCGGCCGGCGTCGAGGCTGGCTTGGAGCAGATCGTCGCTGGTGGGGGGACGGTTGAGCAGGACGACCATGCCCGCGTACATCTGGAAGAAGGCCCCGGTGAAGACCCGCGAGAACGAGTGGGGCGCGGAGGACATCAGCACCGCGGGGGCGGTGACCGGCAGGTTCTTGGCCGGCTGGTAGGAGAAGCAGTTGACCGCGTTGCGCAGGCAGTCGCCCTCGGCCGAGCACGGCTGGCGCTGCCGCTGGCCCCAGCCCAGCTGCTCGGCCACCCGGGACAGGCGCGAGGACCGGTACAGGGCCCCGCCCGTCTCGGCCAGCACCTCCTCCCGCACGGCCGGCTGCTGGAGGGCGGTGAGGATGGCGCTCATGTCGCCGAAGGACTCGTGGAAAGCCGCCACCTCATGGCTCATGGCGTCCCAGAGCTGCGGTCGGATGGCGTCGAGGACGGCGTGGCCCAGCTCGTGGCTCACCACGTCGGGGCTCTCCCCCGTGTAGACCATCGTCCCGCCCACCGACGTGTGGAAGAAGCGGATGTCGCCCCGGGTGTAGATGGCGTTGAGCTTGTCGCCGGCGTCGAGGCGGACGGGCAGGGCGTCGCCCGCCTGCCACGTCGTTCCCTCGGGCGCGACCGACGACCAGAACGCCGCCCCCCGGGACAGGGCGTCGGCCGCCACCCAGTACCGGAACTTCTCGGTCCCCGGCTGGTACAGCCGGGCCGCCGGCGCGGGCACGTCGATGGTGATGCCCATCGGCGCCCCCGGCAGCTTCGGCGCCTTGCGCTCAACCGGGACGGCACCGGCCAGTGGATCGTCTTCCCATACCCGCACTTTCGCCATAGAGGCGAACGCTACGTCGTGGCGGCTAG
>JBOGIE010000391.1:0-2168 GCA_050742435.1 Acidimicrobiales bacterium
ACCTGGCCTTCGTCGGCGTCACCGAGTACTGCGTGGCCGACCCCCGCCTGGCCCGGTGGGCGGTCCCGGCCAAGCGGCTCTGGAACCGGGGCGCGCTCGGGGCGGCTCGCGCCGGCCTGCCCTACCTCGGCTCGGAGTTCCAGGTGGTCGGGACCGCGCCTTGAGCGTGCCGCTCCGATCGAGGTGGCGCGGCCACCCGGTCGTGGACCGGTCGGCGTGGACCCTCGCCGACCAGGCCGCATCCAGCGGGTCGAACTTCGTCCTGGCCCTCAGCATCCTGGCCACCGCCGACCTGGGGGAGTTCGCCGCCTTCTCCGTGGCCGTGACCGGCTACCTCCTCGTCACCCAGCTGACCCGCTCGGCCCTCTCCCTCCCGGTGCTCATCCTCTATTCCGACGATCACGACTATTCCGACGATGGCGACGGGGCCGCCGCCCGGTCCGGGCCGGCGGTGGCCGCATGCGTGGTGACCGGGGTGGTGGGGGCGCTGGTCTTCGTCGGCGCCGCGGTCGGCTTCGAGCGGGGGCGGACGCTGTTCCTCGTCCTGGCCGCCGCCCTCCCGCTGCTCCAGTACCAGGACGCCGTCCGCCACGTGGCCTTCGCCGCCGCCCGGCCCAAGGTGGCGGCCTCGAGCGACCTCCTGTGGGTCGGGGTGCAGATCGGGGCCAGCCTGGTGGCAGCCGCCGCCGGCCGGGCCACACCGACCGTGCTCCTCTCCATCTGGGCCGTGGCCGGCTCGGTGTCGGGCGTGCTGTTCGGCGCCCGGCTGGGCGCCGTCCCCCGGTTCTCGGCAGCTCGCCGGTGGTTGGCCGACAACAGCCGCCTCTGCATCCGGGTGGGCACCGAGTTCCTCCTCAACTCGGGCAGCTACTACGCCCTGTCGTACGGGCTGGTGGCCGTGGCCGGGGCCGACCAGCTCGGCCGGTGGCGGGCGGCCCAGACCCTGATCGGCCCGGTCAGCGTCCTCCTGCTCGGGGGCACCACCCTGGGCGTCCCCGAGAGCGTGCGGGTCCGTGAGAGCCGGGCCCGCCTGCGCCGGGTGGCCGTGCTGCTCTCGGCCGGGCTGGCCGCGGTGGCGGTGGCGGGGGGGCTCGTGGCTTACGCCATCCTGCCGGCCATCGGGCCCACCCTCTTCGCCGACACGTGGGAGACGGCCCGCCCGGTGCTGCCCGTCCTCACCGTGTTCGCCGGGGCGGTGGGCGCCTCCACCGGGGCGGTGGCCGCCCTGCGGGCCCGCGGCCTGGCCGGCTGGATCGTCCGCAGCCGGGCGGTGAGCGGGGCCGTGGGCCTGGTGGTGGGCCTGGCCCTGGCCGCCGGGTCCGGGGCGACGGGCGCCCTGGCCGGCCTGGCGCTGTCCGAGGCCGGGTTCGCCCTGGCCGCCTGGCTGCAGCTGCGCCGCACGCTGGCCACGGCCCCGGTGGGGGTCGAGGCCCGCCCCGCCGCCCGCGGTGGGTAGGATTCGCGACCACATGGCTGCCGAGCAGGAAGGCGAGCTGGGGCTCCAGGACTACGTCCACGTCCTGCGCCGCAGGAAGGGCACCATCGCGCTGGCGGTGCTGCTGGTGACGGTGCCCACCGTGGTGCTGTCGCTCCTGCAGACGCCCAAGTACGCGGGTCGGGCCGAGCTGCTCCTCCTGCCCCGCAGCAGCGAGACGCTCTTCGACCCCGACAGCGGGATCCGCAACGACCCCAACCGCGAGGTCCAGAACGAGATCCGGATCCTCACCAGCCAGCCCGTCCGGGCCGCCGTCCGGGCCGAGCTGGGATCGGCGCCCAAGGTGTCGGCCACGCCGGACGGCCAGACCGACGTCATCCGGGTCACGGCCAAGGACGCCGATCCGAGGCGGGCGGCCACGCTGGCCAACGCCTACGCCAACGCCTACATCGAGTACCGCCGCAAGCAGGCGGTCGACGACGTGCTGGCCGCCAGCCAGCAGGTCCAGACCAAGATCACCGACCTCCAGAAGCAGATCGACGCCGCCCCGGCCGGCGCCCCCCGTGACTCGCTCGTGCAGGCCCAGGCCCTCTTCAAGCAGAAGCTCGACCAGCTCCAGGTCGACGGCGCCCTCAAGCGGGGCGGGGCCCAGCTGGTCACCCCGGCGTCGGTCCCCACCAACCCGGTGTCGCCCCAACCGGTGCGCAGCGGCCTGATCGCCCTCACCCTCGGC
>JBOGIE010000392.1:0-2168 GCA_050742435.1 Acidimicrobiales bacterium
GGCCGCACTGTTGGCGGTGGGCCTGCTGGGCGCCTGCAGTGCCGAGGGCGACATCGACACGTCGGGCGACGGCGTGAAGATCGAGGGTGACGTCGACGCCAAGAACTGAGGTCCAAACCGCATGCTGGTCCTGTTACGACGCTTCTTCTTCGCCCTGCTCGGCCGCTACGTCTGGAAGCGGGTGCGACGGCGCTATCTCCGCCGCTGACCTGAACACCGCGTAGGCGGCCACCGTCGCTCCGCTGTTGGCCGCGGCGTGGACCAACGCGGGGGCGAGGAGGCCGCCCGTGGCCTCCCGCAGCTCCCAGAGCACGAGCCCGACCGCGGTGGTGGCCGCCACCGCGCCGGCCACGGCCACCGCCCGCGCCGGCCTCGACCGGGCGATCCCGTTGACGTCGAGCGCCCGGGCGCTGGGCAGCACGTGCCACAGCCCGAACAGCACCGCAGCCGTCACCGGCGACAACAGCACGGGCAGTACGCCGCGGAACGCCACCTCTTCCAGCACCACCGTCCCGAGCGGGATGCGCATCAGCGCCCGCCACGCCGTGTCCCGCCCGTCCACGCCGGCCATCCGCTGGTCGGCCAGCAATGGCCGGGTGGCCGGCACCACGGCCAGGACGACGATCACGCCCAGCACCGCCCCCGCCGCGGCCACACCCGGGCCGGGGGACTGATCGGCCGACAGCCCGACGTCGCGCCCCCCGGCCAGGACCACCAGCACCCCGGCGGTCACCAGGTTCACGGGGACGTACCACCGCTCCCGGGCCCACAGGTTGGTGACCACGTTGTGGGCGGCGAGCAGGCCGACGGCCACGACGGCCCCGACGGCCGGACCGGTCACGGGCGACGGTGCACCAGGGCCCAGCCGGCGCCCACCAGAGCGAGGGCCGCGAACGGCAGGCCGAGCGGCATCCCGTGGTGGACGAAGCCCCTGCCGGCCAGCAGGGCCATTCCTGCGGCCAGGGCGAGCCCCGCCATCCCGGCCCGCACGCCCGACGGCGACGGCCACGCCGGAGCCGAGGGTCGGCGCATCTCGAACCGGGCAAAGGCGGCGACCAGGGGGACCAGGGCCAGGCCCAGCAGCACGACCCAGGCCGGCCGCCACGCCCACCAGGCCGACGAGCCGGCGTCCGGCTGCGGGAACCAGCCGGTGGGCAACGTGACGGCCGACACCACCATCAGGGCGCTCAGGTGCCACAGGAACACGGTCATGGCCAGGCCGTTGGCGGCCACCACGCCGGCCCACACCCGGGGCCGGGCCAGCCACCGGGCTGCCGCCGGCCGCAGGAGGAGGGCCAGGCCCGAACTGCCACGTGGCCAGGGCGACAAGGGCCAGGGAGGGCGGGAAGGTGTTCGACCGGGTCCCGCCCACGCCACCCACCATGGAGTAGGGGTACCCGGCGGCGCCGGTCAGCACGACCAGCCCGCCCAGCCCGGCCAGCGCCAGCCCCACCGACCGCCGGCGCGACCAGCCGTCGACCGCACCGTCCCGCCACGCCACGCCCAGCTGGTGGGCGAACAGCCACACCAGGGCCAGGTTGGCCCACCCCACCAGGGGCACGCCCAGCGGCCAGCGGGCCAGGTCGACCAGGGCCACCCCGGCGCCCAGCCCGACCGCCACCGCCCAGCCCCACCGGCGCTGGGCGGCCACCAGAGCCGGGGCCACGGCGACCACCACCACGTACACGGCCAGGAACCACAGCGGCTGGGCGATCGACCCGGCCCGCACCGCGCCGGGGTCGATCCCCATGACCACCAGCCCGGCCACCAGCGCCGCCCACACCAGGGCGAAGGCCAGCACCGGCCGGACCAGCCGCACCAGCCGGCCGGTCAGCCAGTCGCCGTACCCGCGGCCGTCGCGCACCGCGGCCGTCCACGACGCGGTGTTGGAGAAGCCGCCCACCACGAAGAACACGGGCATGATCTGGAACACCCAGGTCAGCCACTGGGCGGCGGGCGCCGACTCGAGCACGTTGTCGGCCACCAGCCGGCCGTCCCGCCACTCGACCACGGCCATGAGCCAGTGCCCGAGCATCACCACGGCCAGGGAGAAGACCCGCAGGAAGTCGACGTAGCGCTCGCGCCGGGCCGGCGTGCGGTCGGCGACGGCGGAGGAACCCGACGGCAGGGGAGCGGTCAGCGTGGTCATGGACCGATGGTCGCCCGGG
>JBOGIE010000393.1:0-2155 GCA_050742435.1 Acidimicrobiales bacterium
GGCGACCTGCTGTTCCAGGTCGTCTTCCACGCCACCCTGGCCGCCGAGGAGGGCCACTTCACCCTGGCCGACGTGGCCCGCGGCATCCACGACAAGCTGGTCCACCGCCACCCCCACGTGTTCGCCGGGGTGCAGGCCGACACGCCCGACCAGGTCATCACCAACTGGGAGCAGATCAAGCGGGCCGAGAAGGGCCGGACCAGCCTCATGGACGGCATCGGCGAGGGGCTCCCCTCGCTGCTGTACGCCCACAAGGTCCAGCGCAAGGCGGCGTCGGTCGGGGTTGATCCCACCGCCGACGAGGACGGCCCGGGGGCCGAGCTGTTCGCCGTGGTCGACCGGTGCCGGCGGGCCTCCGTCGACCCCGAGGCCGCCCTGCGGGCCACGGCCGCCCGCTTCCGCGACCGCTTCCAGGCGGCCGAGGCCGCGGCCGCAGAGCGCGGCGTGGCGATCACCGAGGTCTGGCCGACCTTGTCCTGATCGAACCGGTGACATCTGGTGCGACTATTCGCACCAGATGTCACCGGTTCAGTCCTCCTGGTCGACCAGCTGGGCCGGGCCCTCGCAGTCGTCCCGGAGCCGGCACCAGCGGCAGGCGGCGCCGGGCGTGATGGCGGCCGGGCCCGCTTCCTGGAGCAGGCGGGCGATCTTGCGCACGCCGTCCACGGTCCGGCCGGCGGCGATCTCCAGCGTGGACGCCGTCACGTCCTCGGCGTGGAAGGTGGCCGAGTCCAGGTAGTAGCTGGCCACCCGGTACGGCGGGACGCCCACCTTGAGCGTCTGCAGCAGGGCGTAGAAGCGCAGGTCGTCGAGGTGGTGGGGGTAGCTTCGCCCGGTCTTGAGGTCGACGATCAGGACGCCGGCCTCGTCGCCCCGGGCCTGCCCGAAGGCCAGGTCGGGCCGGCCCCGCAGGGAGATGCGATCGGCGCAGAAGCTCACCAGGATCGGGGTGTCGGTGCGGGGTCGCCACTCGCGGCGCAGGGGTGGGAAGCACTCGAGGAACAGGACCACGACGTCGTTGGCCTGGGCCCGCAGCTCGGCCAGCTCCAGCGTCGACGCCGACTGGAGGTACCGGCCCAGGCTGCCCTTGGCCTGGTCCTCGCCCACGAAGGCGTCCATGGCCATGTCGACCAGGTCCAGGGGCGGGAGGTCCTCCCGCAGGGAGATCGACAGGCGCAGCGCCCGGTGGGCCACGGCGCCGTAGGCGTTCCGGGGCGCCCAGGAGAAGTGGTCCTTCTCGGCCCGGTAGTAGGCCTCGCAGGTGTGGACGCTGCCGATGTCGTGCTTGCCCATCCGCAACGGCCGGTCGAGGGCGCCGGCGATCGGCGCCAGTGCCTCCTCCATGCGCCGGCGGAGGCTGCCGGCCAGGGCCGGCGGGAAGCGTGGCCGGGCCTCCTCGAGCGCCAGCAGCTCGTCGACCACCCGTTGCTGGGTGGGGGTCAGTTCTGTCAGTCGAAGCGCTCCCGGTTGCGTTCGTTCATCGACGCGATGGCCCCGAAGAGGGCAAGAGCGGCCGCCCCCAGGGCGCCGAGGAGGAAGTTGGTGAACTGCACGCGCACGTAGGAGGGCACCGGCACGTTCTTGGCCGCGTACTCGTGCAGGTTGGCCCGGACGGCGAGCAGGCTGCCGATGGCGATGATCACGCCCATGACGATGGCGACGATGAGGGCGACACCGACCACCCGGTCCTGGGACTCCGAGAGCAGCTCGTCGAGGACCGAGGGCATGGAGACCAGGACCACGCCCAGCACGAGGAACACCAGGGCGGTGGCGCCCAGGCCCCCGAACGGGTACCCGAGGCGGTGGAAGAGGTCGTCGGGGACCCCCACCCGCTGGCCGCTCCGGAGGGTGAACCCCTCGACGAGCGACGTCAGCACCTGCACGCTGACGATGGCGATGAGGGCGGTGCCGATGGTGGCCAGGAGCGACACCCAGCGGGATACGGGCTCGTCGACATAGCCGTCGTCGAACTCGTCGTCGTCGAACTCGTCGTCGTAGTCGTAGTCCTCGTCGTCCCGGGTGGCGGTGGCGGTCGAGGCCCGCGACTCGGCCCGTGCCCGGGCACGGGCAGGGGCGGCAGGCGCAGCCGGGACCGCCTCGGCGGGTGCCGGCTCGGGCTGGGGGTCGACCACGTCCTCCCACGTGGCCTCGGGCT
>JBOGIE010000394.1:0-2143 GCA_050742435.1 Acidimicrobiales bacterium
TGTCAAGGTCGAGCATGGGCAGCACCACCTGGTTGGCCCGGGCCGTCTCCTCCACCGCGATGCGCTTGGGCCGGCGGTGGATGTCGAGCACCCCGTTGAGCTCCTGGGGCACGTCGGTCAGCTCGGTCAGGCAGTAGCCCCCGATGTGGTCGTGGCGGCGCCACACCTCGGTCTGCAGCCGGTCGGAGATGCCCTGGTAGCGCTGGGTCTCGACGATGAAGCGGGCCACGCTGCCCGGCCACAGGGTGGCGGCCAGCCCGGCGGCGTAGACCTCCCGGGAGTCCCAGAACGGCGGGTCGTCCAGCCGGGGCATGTCGGGCAGACCCCAGTCGCCGTACTCGGTGACGAACAGGGGACGGTCCTCCCCGGCCCAGCGGGTGGACGCCGCCTCGATCTTGTCCAGGTAGTCCCGGTGCAGGCGCCCGTACCAGTGGGCGGTCAGGATGGGGGAGACGAAGACGTAGTCGGGATCGGGCTCGATCCAGTCGTTCTCGATGACCGGGCGGGTGGGGTCCTCCCCGGCCACCGCCCCGGCCAGGGCCCGGGCGAACTGCTCGTAGCCCGGCCACTGGCGGGCCTCCCACCGGCCGTCGCAGATCTCGTTCATGGCCGACCAGAGGATGATGCTGGGGTGGTTGCGGTCCCGTCGCACCTGCTCCCGGGCGGCGGCCACGCACCGGCGGGTGAGCCGGCTGTCGCCGCCCATCTCCTCGTGGACGATGGGCTCGGCCACCGGGATGTCGCAGTGGAGGAGCATGCCCAGCTCGTCGCACACGTCGAGGTAGGTCGGGTCGAAGGCTTTGATGTGCAGGCGCAGGGTGTTGAAGCCCATCGCCCTGGCCGCGGTCACCTCCTCGGTGATCTGGGCCCGGTCGCCCTCGGCATAGAGGCCGTCGGCCCGGAATCCCTGCACCAGGGCGCTCTTCATGCGATACGGCGTGCCGTTGACCACCAGGCGCTTCCCCCGCATCCGGACGGTGCGCAGCCCGTAGCGGACCTCCTGGGAGTCGCTCAGCCGGCCCGCCACGTGGACGTCGGCCGTGGCCTCGTGCAGCACCGGGCGCTCGGGCGACCACCGCGACGCGGTGACCGGGCCGAAGCGGGCCTCCAGGGTCCGCGTCGCCCCGCCGGGGACCGTGTCGCGGACCTCGGCGACCTGGCCCAGGGTGCGCACGCCGAGGCGGACGTCGACGGGGGTACGGCTCCGGTTCTCCACGTCCGCGGTCACCGTCAGGTCGTCGGGGTCGCCGTCGACGAAGACGCCGCCCACGGCCACCGGGCCGTGGCGGCGCAGGGTCACCGGCCCCCAGATGCCGCCGTAGGTCATGTACAGGCTGGGGCGACTGGGAAAGACGTGGTTGGCCCACCCCTGCTTGCCGTGGGCCATCCGCCGGTGCTCGGCGTCGGCCAGCGACGGGTCGATCACCCGCACGTCGAGCACGTTCTCGTCCTTGCGCAGCGCGGGCGTGGGGTCCACCTCGAACGGCGTGAAGGCCTGCTCGTGGACGCCGAGGGCGGTGCCGTTCAGGAAGACCTCGGCCAGATCCATGACCGCACCGAACCGCAACGTCCAGTGCCCAGAGAGGTCGTCCAGGTCGAACCGCCGCCGGTACCAGGCCTCGCCGTCGAGGTCGAGCCAGCCCTGGGCCTCCCAGAAGCCGGGTACCCGGATGCGCTCCGGCTCGACGCCGTCCAGGTCGTCCCGCTCGTGGCGGCCGGGGAAGAAGTCCCAGATCCCGTCGAGCGACGCGGTACGACGGCTGTCGAAGTCCACGGGCCGCTCAGCCGGGGAGGATGGCGACCTTGCCGCGCGACCCTTCGTCGGCGGCCGCGTAGGCGGCCTCGGCCTGGTCGAGGGGGAAGCGGTCGGTCACGGTCACGTCGGGGTGGAGGCCCCAGCGTACGAGGAGGCCCATGAGCTCTTCCATGTGGCCGACGCTGGTCACCCACGACCCGTGCACGGTCAGCTGGCGGTGGATGAGCGCCGGGCTGGCGTCGACCTCCAGCCGGTTGCCCTCCCCCACCAGCACGCACCGGCCCCATCGCCGGGCGCCGGCCAGGGCCAGCGACCGTCCCGCCGACGAGCCCGAGCAGTCGACGCTCACCTCGCAGCCGTGGCCGCCCGTGGCCTCCCGCACCAGGT
>JBOGIE010000395.1:0-2143 GCA_050742435.1 Acidimicrobiales bacterium
CTGGGAGGGAAGTCGGAGAGGGGTCAAAGAGCGCCACTGAGCAGGGGTTTCCTGGTCGGAGACGATCATGAGCCCGACTGGCCGCCCGGCGAGAGTCGTGATTCGGCCGATTGTGGGGACTATCCGCCCGATCCGGGAGACGCCTACCGGGAGGTGGCGGGCTTGTTGGGGGCTGCCGGCTTGGGTCGGGCAGTTCGCTCGGAGGACTCGAAGGCCTGGACCGAGGCGATCTCCAGCTTGGCGATGAGGTCCTTCATGCGGCGGGCGTTGTCGAACCAGGGCCGATAGCGCTCGAGCTGCTCCTCGCTGAGGAACCGCGTGATGGTGCGGCCCGCGACGCTGCGGGTCCACTGGATGTAGGGCCCGTGCAGAGCGTCGCCGTCGGTCTTGCACCCACAGTTCGGCTTGCCGCACCGCATCCGGCGGACCACGATGCTTCCGGAAAGCACGCCGTCGATCTCAGCGATCGACTCGGCCAGTGCCTTCCTGGTGGCCGCCCACGCCCTGGTCGGCTCAGTGGTGTCCATGCCAGCTCCTTGGGGCGGGGGTCCCCGCCTCGCCGTCCTACAGCGTAGAGGCTGTAGGCCGCCCCTGCGCAGCGGCGCCGGGCGGACCAGGAGGACGACCAGTGGCCGACACCGACACCTTCGAGTCCAGCCGGGTGGCCTTCGAGGCCCTGGTCGGGTTCTTCGCCGGCCCGGAGGCGGCCGGGTTGGCCCACGCGCATCTGGAGGCCCGGCTCAAAGCCGACGGCTTCGAGGTGCTTCGCCAGGTGCTCCAGGACCACTTCGACCTGCGGGCAGCCACCGAGGAGCGCCACGAGGCACCGGTGGGCAGCGACGGCCGGCCCCGCCCCTACGTCGAGGCCGCCCACACCAGGGCACTGGTCACGATCTTCGGCCAGGTGAGCGTCACCCGCCTCGCCTACCGGGCCAAGTGCGCCACCAACCTGTTCCCTGCCGACGCGGCGTCCAACCTGCCCGCCGAGGTGCACTCCCACGGGTTGCGGGAGCTGGCCGCCATCGAGGCGGCCCGGGGCTCGTTCGAGGGCGCCAAGCACGCCCTCGATCGCGGCAGCGGGGCCAGCGTGGCCAAGCGCCAGGTAGAGGATCTCGCCCGGGCCGCCGCGGTCGACTTCGAGGCCTACTACGCCACCGCCAACCGCCCGGTGGCCGAGCCTGGCCAGGTGGTGGTGCTGTCGGCGGACGGCAAGGGGATCGTCATGCGCCCCGAGGGGCTGCGGGCGGCCACCGCGGCCAAGGCGGCCCGTTCGAAGAACAAGCTCAACGGCCGCCTCTCCAAAGGCGAGAAAGCCAACCGCAAGCGCATGGCCGAAGTCGGTGCGGTCTACGTCGTCGAGCCGGTGCCCCGCACACCAAGCGACGTCATGGCCCGCTCCGACGGCCCGCGACCCACCGAGGCCCCCAAGGCCAAGGACAAGTGGCTCACCGCCAGCGTGGCGAACGACGCCGCGACCGTCATCGCCGGGGTCTTCGCCGAGGCGGAACGGCGAGACCCCGACCACAGCCACGACTGGGTGGCGCTGGTGGACGGCAACCGCCACCAGATCGAGCGCATCGAGGTGGAGGCCGCCGCCCGCAACATCACGGTCACCATCGTCGTGGACTGGGTGCACGTGCTGGAGTACCTGTGGTCTGCCGCCTGGAGCTTCTTCGCCGAGGGCGACCCCGACGCCGAGGAGTGGGTGCAGGCCAAGTCCATCGAGATCCTCTCGGGCCGGGCGTCGATCGTCGCCGCTGCCATCCGCCGCAAGGCCACCGCCCTGGGCCTGGACGCAGCCACCCGCAAGAACGCCGACACCTGCGCCGACTACCTGCTGGCCAAGGCCGCCTACCTCGTCTACCCGACCGCCCTGGCCTCAGGGTGGCCGATCGCCACGGGAGTCATTGAAGGGGCGGTCCGCCACGTCGTGAAGGATCGCATGGACATCACCGGCGCCCGGTGGGGCCTCGAGGGAGCCGAGGCAGTGCTCAAGCTACGGGCACTGCGCAGCAACGACGCCTGGGAGGACTACTGGGCGTTCCACCTGGCCAACGAGCGACGGCGGGTTCACGAGTCCCGCTACCTCGACGGTGCGATCCCCACGGCTGCGTGACCTTCCCTCCCAGAGAGCCGCACCCAA
>JBOGIE010000396.1:0-2142 GCA_050742435.1 Acidimicrobiales bacterium
AAGGCGCCGTAGACGTCCTGGGCCTGGGCGTCGGGGTCGCCGTGGCGCGTGTCGTCCCAGGCGACGATGGTGTACGGGGCGGTGGCGGCCAGCCCGGGCGGCTGGCGGACGTCGTAGCCGTTGCTCCACGGCCCGATCTTGCGGTTGATGGAGCGGTCGGTGACCCGCACGTTCGGCGACCACGTGAGCCCGCCGTCGACCGACGAGGACAGGTACACGTCGTTCAGGAAGGCGCCCGTGTCGTTCCGGAAGTCCCACCAGGCGATGTCGACCCGACCGTTCGGCGCCACGCTGACGTTGGGCATGAACTGCAGGTTCAGCCGGGCCGGGTCGTCGTCGTTGACGGTCCGGGGCTCGCTCCACGTCCGCCCGCCGTCCACCGAACGCCGGTAGACGATGTCCCGGTCGCCCTGGACGGGTGGCTCCTTCATCTCGAGCACCAGGTGGAGCGTCCCGTCCGGCCCGCCCGACGGGCTCCACACCATCGTGGGGCTCCCGGCGGCCCTTGTCGGAGGGATCGCCTCACCGGTGACGCTGAACGTCCTGCCCTGATCGGTCGACGTGGAGACGAGGGTGGCCGGGGCGATGGGAGAGCCCACGGCCAGCGGCGTCCAGATGGCGTAGACCGTGCCGCTCCCGCCCAGGACCACGCGGGTGTTCCAGCCACCGAAGCGGTCGGCGGCGATGGACTCCGGCGGCGGCGCCGGAGGCACGCCGGCCGGGGGGATGGTGGGCCGGTCGCGCAGGGCGGCGACCCGTACGGCCGGATCCTCGAAGTGGTCGCCCATCACGTTGACCGGCGGGGAGAAGGTCCGGCCGGCGTCGGTCGACGTGGCGACCAACGGCGCGCCCGGACGCGTTGGCCGACCGTTCGGCAGGAACATGGTCCAGGCCACGTGCACCACGTCGACCGGCCCACTCGTGTCCACCGCCAGCGAGGACACGGGACGGTTCATCTCCAGCTCGGGCTCGGGCTTGCCCCGGGCGTCGCGCACCACGGTGGTCGTCCAGGTGTCGCCCAGGTCGGTCGACCGGGCGAGGAGCACGCTCGACCCCCGCCCGTCCTGCACGTCCCAACCGGCCAGGGCGACGTAGAGCACGTGGTCGCGGCCGAAGGCGACCGGGCTGAAGTAGACGTTGGTCCCGATGGGGACGAAGCAGAAGGGGTGCGATGGCGGCGACACGGGCGTCTTGAGCCGGGCCCACGTCCGGCCACCGTCCTGCGAGCGGGCCATGCCGCAGCTGGCCGTCCGCATCTCGGCGTAGCTGGCGACGACCGTCTGGTCGTCCTCGGGATCGACGGCCAGCGCCGGTGACGAGTAGGTGCGGGTGGGGACGGTGTCGCCGGTCGTGACCCGTGCGGCCGCCGTGATCCTGGGCCGTTCCTCGACGCGGGTGCTCAGTGTGGTCGGAGCGGCGCTCACCAGCCCCGCCAGGATGAGCAGCACGGCCCGCTTCACCGGATCTCCTCCGGGGCCGGGGCAGCCGCGCCCTTGCGGCCGGCCGCCAGGGCCAGCGCGCCGGCGACGAGAAGGGCGGCTGCGGCCACACCCAGGCCAACCACAACGAAGGCGCCGGTGCTGACCGAGTCACGGGTGAGGTCCGCCGGCCGGATCACCGGGTCGGGCGGGAACGGCGCTGGGAAGATGCCGGCGGCGTTGGTGACGTCCACGACGGTCCGGGCGGGCACGCCCCAGGGGACGGATCCTCCGGGCTCCGGATCCTGCATGGCGATGAGCACCACCTGGCCCGGCGGGGTCTCAGGCGGGATGGTCACCGTCGCCCTGAAAACGCTGTTGGCGCCCGGTCCCATCGGCGCGGTGGCCAGTACGGGGCCGTCGAGGGAGTTCAGCCTGATTGTGACCGGGCCGAACCCGATGAAGCGGATCCCGCTCACCACCACCTCCTCGCCGGCCCGCACGTGCGCGGGGGTGGCCTGCACGGTCGCCATGGGCACGCAGGACCACGCCGCGGCCGCGACGCACAGTCCGGCCGCCAGGGTGACGCCGAATGCCAATGCGGAACGCCGTCCCCGCCGTCGCACCGGTTGTACCCCCCATCCCCCTGCGATGGAGAGCCACGCTGCCCCTCCGCCGCGCCTTCAGTATCGCGATCGTACTCCTAGGCCCGTTTCTTGCCTAG
>JBOGIE010000397.1:0-2135 GCA_050742435.1 Acidimicrobiales bacterium
AGGGCGAGCAGCGCCACTGCGCCGATCAGGGCGCCGACGTGGTCGGCCACCGCCCGGCGCGCCCGCCGCAGCGCCGAGCTGGCGTCTCCCTCCGGCGTCACGGGCGGCCGGTACGCGCCGGTCGCACCACGCGGCGGAGCCTACAAGTCCGGTCGACGTGCGGGAGGGGGGCGGGCATACTCGGGAGCAGTGGACGACCAGCGGTACGACGTCTTCCTTTCCTACAACAGTGCCGATTCGGAAGCCGTCCACCGCATCGCCGAGCAGCTGCGGCGCGAGCGGGTCGACCCGTGGCTCGACAAGTGGGTGCTTACCGCCGGCCGGCCATGGCAGGAGGAGATCGTCGACGGCCTCTCCCGGGCGTCCACCTGCGCGGTCATGGTCGGTCCGTCCGGGCTGGGCGACTGGGCGCGGGAGGAGCTGGCCGTGGCCCACGACCGGGCGGCCAAGGACCCCAACTTCCGCCTGTTCCTGGTCCTGCTCCCGGGTGCGCCGGAGATGACCGACCCCCGGCTGGCGTTCCTGCGCACCCGCACCTGGGTCGACCTGCGCAACGGCTCCGCCGACCCCGACGCCTTCCAGGACCTGGTGTCGGCCATCACCGGGGCGGCGCGCACCACCGTCCCGCTCGACGGGGAGGTCGACGACAGCGTCTCGCCCTACCGGGGCCTCTCCAGCTTCGACGAGGACCACGCCGAGTTCTTCTTCGGGCGGGAGGACGACACGTCGCGCATCCTCGAGGTCCTCAAGGAGAGCCGCTTCGTCGCCATCATGGGGGCGTCGGGCAGCGGCAAGAGCTCGCTGGTCCGGGCGGGGGTCGTGCGGGCGCTGCGGACCGGGCGGCTGCCGGCGAGCGAGGCATGGCCCATCCGGGTCTTCACGCCGGGAGCCCGGCCCTTGACCGCGCTGGCCGCCCAGCTCAACAAGGCCTTCCCCCAGGAGTCGATGCAGGGCACGCTGCGAAACCTGCACTCGGACGAACGGAGCCTCGACCTGGCCGCGACCGCCGGGCTGGCCGAGAGCCCGCCCGAGCGGCGCCTGGCCCTCGTCGCCGACCAGCTCGAGGAGCTGTTCACCCTGTGCAACGACGAGGCCGAGCGCAAGGCCTTCCTCGACAACCTGCTCTACGCGGCCACCATCCCGGGCGGGCGGGTGGTCGTGGTGGTCGGGATGCGGGCCGACTTCTACCACCGGTGCGCGCCGTACCCGCAGCTGCGCACGCTGATCGCGTCCGAGCAGTACCTGGTCGGGCCGCTCACCCGTGAGGGACTGTGCCGGGCCATCGAGGAGCCGGCCCGCCGGGTGGGGGTCGAACTGGAAGCCGGCCTGCTCGACACCATCCTGGCCGACGTGGGCGCCCACCCCGGGGGCCTGCCCCTCCTCCAGCACGTGCTGCTCGAGCTCTGGCAGCGCCGGCGGGGACGAATGCTCACGCTGGAGGCCTACGTGGCCGCCGGCCGCCTGGAAGGCGCCCTGGCCAAGCGGGCCAACACCGTCTACCAGGCCCTCCCGCCGGCCCAGCAGGAGATCGCCCGGCGGGTCCTGCTGCGGCTGGTCCAGCCCGGTGAGGGCACCGAGGACACCCGCCGGCGGGCCACCCTCGACGAGCTGGTCAGCATCGCCGAGGACCGGGGCGCGGTCGAGGGGGTGGTCGAGTCCCTCGCCCAGGAGCGGCTGGTCACGTTCGGGCAGGACGAGGCCACGGGCAAGCGGGTGGTCGACATCACCCACGAGGCGCTGATCCGCGGATGGCCGGAGTTCCGGGAGTGGATCGCCGAACGCCGGGACGAGCTGCGGGCCGAGCGCCGTCTGGGAGAGGGGGCCGTCGAGTGGGACCGGGGTGGGCGGGACGAGAGCCTGCTCTACCGCGGCGCCCGGCTGTCGACGTGGGACGGTCACGGGCTGGAGGGGCTGAACGATCTCGAGCGCGAGTTCCTCACCGCCAGCCGGGCCCGGGACGCCCGCCACGCCCGGGCCCGCCGCATCATCACCGCGTCGCTCGCCGTGCTGACCGTCGTCGCCCTCCTGGCCGCCACCGTCGCCCTGGTCAACCTCCGCCGCGCCGACGACGAGCGGGAGCGGGCCGAGGCCGCCACCCGCCTGGCCACCTCCCGCCGCATGGCCGCCGAGTCGGT
>JBOGIE010000398.1:0-2133 GCA_050742435.1 Acidimicrobiales bacterium
AGCCACAGCATGCGCCCGAAGCTGTTGGTGAGCATCCGGGCCACCACGGCGGGGATGACCAGGGTGGCGGCGACCAGGACCACGCCCAGCACCTTCATGGTGGCCAGGATCGACACCGAGAGCAGGAGCATGAGCAGGGCGTCCATCCGGGCGGTGTTGACGCCGGAGACGTCGGCCACCTCGGGGTCGAACGTGGTGAACAACAGCTTGCGGTAGAAGGCGAGGACGACGAGGGCGGCGGCGACGGTGACGCCGGCCACGACCCACACGTCGGCCACCGTGACGCCCAGGACGCTGCCGAAGATGGCGGCGTCGACACTCCTGCGCACCTGGCCGTAGAGCCCGAGCAGGGCGATGCCGAAGGCGAAGGAGGCGGTGGTGATGACGCCGATGGCGGCGTCGGACCCGATGATCCGCCGGCGGGTGACCCGGCCGATGGCCAGGGCCGACGCCATCCCCCACAGCCCGGCGCCGACGTAGAAGTTGAGCGACACCAGGGCGGCGGCCGCCGCCCCCCCGAAGATGGCATGGGACAGGCCGTGGCCGATGTAGCTCATGCCCCGCAGGGTCACGAACACGCCGATCAGGCCGCACAGGGCGCCGGCGAAGGTCGCCACCAGCAGGCCGTGGCGGAAAAAGGCGAACTCCAGCGGCTCGGTGATCCACGTCATGAGGCCGGCCTCCGCCGCCGCGGGCCGGTGATCGGGATGGGTGCCGTGGGGCGCCCCCCGGTCACCAGCCGTAGCGGGTCGACCACGATCGGCATGCCCCCGTGCTGGAGCACCTCCAGCGGCGCCCCGTACGTCCGCTCGAGCACCTCGGGGGTGAGCACCTCCTGGGGGGTGCCCCGGCCGGTGATCTCGGTGTTCAGGCAGACGAGATGGGGCAGGTGGGCGGCGATGCCGTTGAGGTCGTGGGTGGTGAGGACCACGGCGAGGCCGTCGCGGTTGAGGTCGGCGAGGAGGTGGAGGATCTCGTGGCGGGTGCGGACGTCGACGCCGGACGTGGGCTCGTCGAGGAGCAGCAGCCGGGGCCGGCCGAGCAGGGCCCGGGCCAGGAAGACCCGCTGCTGCTGGCCCCCGGACAGCTCCCGGATGTGCCGGCGTCCCAGTCCTCCGATGCCGAGGCGCTCCAGCACCGAGTCGACCTCGGCCCGCTCGGCCGCCGACGGCCACGGGAGGCGGCGGCCGGTGGTGCGGGACATGAGCACGGCCTCGGCCACGGTGACCGGGAAGTTCCAGTCGACCGTCTCCACCTGGGGCACGTAGCCGACCCGCAGCCCGGGCCGGCGCCGGACGCGGCCGGCGGTGGGCGTGACCGTCCCGAGCATGGCCCGCAGCAGGGTGGTCTTCCCCGAGCCGGACGGGCCCACGATGCCGGTGAAGTCCGAGGCGCCGATCTCCAGGCCGGCGTCGACCACGACCGGGGTGCCGTCGTAGGCGCAGGTCACGCCCTCCAGCGAGAGCAGCACGTCGGAGCTCATTGGGGATAGACCGCCCGGTCGGGGGCGGCGTCGGCCACCTGGAGGGCCTTGAGGGCCGAGGCGTCGCCCCCCAGGGCTTCGACCATGGTGGCGAAGTTGAACTTCATGAGCCCGAGCCAGGAGTGGTCGGGGTCCCCCGGGCGGCCGGGGAGGTCGTCGTCCCGCAGCTTGTCGACGTAGCGGACGCCCGTCTCGGCACCGATCTGGGCCAGGACGGGGCTCGGGAACACCTCCGACCCGAAGATGGCCGGGACGCCGACCTGGCGGACCTGGCGGATGAGGGCGGCCACCTCGCGGGGCGTGGGTTCCTCGAAGTCCGACACCTGGATGGCGCCGATCACCCGCCAGCCGTAGTCGCGGGCGAAGTAGGCGTAGGCGTCGTGGTAGGTCAGCAGCTCCCGCTTGGGGACGGTGGCGCTGGCCGCCCGCAGGGCGGTGTCGAGCTCGTCGACCTTGGCCGCGAACCGCTCGTAGTTGGCTCCGTACTCGCCGGCGCGGCCCGGGTCGCGGCCGGACATGGTGTCGCGGACGATGCGGGCGTAGTCCTTGGCGTGGGGTGGGTTGGTCCACAGGTGAGGGTTGGGCTTGCCCTCCTCCCGCGGGAAGGAGAAGTCGTAGACGTACTCGTCCGGGGAGATGGTGCGGTCGCC
>JBOGIE010000399.1:0-2109 GCA_050742435.1 Acidimicrobiales bacterium
CAGTGGGCTCGACCCGGCCATGGCCGTCGCCTGGGCCGCCCTGCCCGAGCTGGAGATCGGTCCCGACGTGGCCGACCTGGCCCGGCGGACCGGGCGCCGGGTGCCGGCGGTGGCCGAGGCCGCCCTTCAGCTGGGCGAGTCGCTGGGGATCGACCGCCTGGCCCAGCGCCTGCGCCAGGCCACGCCGGAGGGGCGCTGGGGGCAGGCGGCGTGGCGGGGCCTGGCCGACGACCTCGACGACCTGCGCCGGGCGGCGGCCGAGCGGGCCCTGCAGGGCCACCCGGACCAGCCCGAGCCCGAGGCCGTGCTCCGCTTCCTGGTCGAGCGGGCCGGCGAGATCGGTGAGATCACCCGCCTGCTCCGGGACATCGAGCGCGAGCCGCAACCGTCGCTCGACCCGGTGGCCGTGGCCACCCGCGCCGTCCGCCGGGCGATCGCCTAGCTGCGGCTAAGGCCGGCTGGCGTGCTCGCTTACTGTGTCTCCTGGTCGCTGCGCCGCCAGCCCTCGGTGGCCTTCCGGCGGGGGCCTCCGCTGCGCTCCGGCAAGGCCGGCAGGCCGGCTGGCGTGCTCGCTACTGGCCCCTGCCGATGCCGGCGGCCTTCAGCACACGCGGTTCGACGCCGGCGGCCCGCCAGGCCTCGTAGCCGATGCCCTTGCGCCGGCTGTAGGGGCCGGCGGCGTTGATGAAGGCGGCCTCGAGCGCGCTGATGTCGACTCCTTCGGACGACGAGGCCAGCTCGGCCTCCAGGTCCATGCGCTCCTGGGCCAGGTGCAGCCGGCTGAGGGCGTCGGCATTGGCCAGACGCTCCTCGATGGCGACCAGGCGACGCTGGATTCCTTCGGGTGTGCGCTTGCGGCCACGGCGCGGCTTGTTGGCCTCCAGGGCCTCGAGATAGCGACGGACGGCCCGCCCTTGCTCCCGGCCTTCGGCCAGTGCCTCTTTGTGGGCGTCGGACATGGAACGAGACGCCTTCTCGGCCGGTGCAGCGGACTTCCTAGCCACGGTATTTCTCGCTTTCCCCGCCGATATTGGGTTGGCGCCAGAAACGGTACCAGCGACGAAGGCGATCGGCAGGGACCCTCATACGTCAGATTGCGGCGAACCGGCCCCCGGTGCATCATCGGGCGGCAGCGGGGTCGATGGATCCGATTCGTCGGGGTCGATCCGCTCGATGTGGACCAACAGCTGCGCGTCCTCGCCCTCGATTCGGGTCATCAGGCGCTCCTCGCCATTGTCGTCGTCCACGCCGGGGGTCTTTGCCGGCCAGAAGGCGCCCACGGCGACGGCCACACCGATGCCGATGGCGCCTCCGGCGAGGATGTCGGTGACGTGGTGGGCGCGGGTACGGACCAGCGACCAGTGGGCGGCGAACGTCGACGCGGCGAGAGGCGGGAACAGGGCCGGCACCCGCTGCGACACGCCGAACACGAAGGCCAGGTCGGTGGCGGCGTGGCCGGACGGGAACGACGTGGTGAGCGGTCCGATGCGGGCCTGGTCGGATCCGGCCGGACGGCTGCGCCTGAAGGCCGGTTTGAGCACGACGTTGGCCAGGAGGGCGGCGATCCCGTAGGCCACCCCGCCGCGGAGCGCGGCATCACGCCCCCGGTCCCCACCCACGCCCACCAGGGCGGCGGCGACCAGGGCCCAGATCGGCGGGCGCTTGGTGATGGCACCGGCGCGGTCGAGGCCGCGGACCAGACGTCTCATGAGCCAAGGCTTCCCGGGCTCAAACCCTTACAACCAGATGCCGCGCTCGACGAAGACCTGCTTGAGGAGGGTGGGCCGGTCGGACAGGATGGCGTCCACCCCCAGGTCGAGCAGCCGTTCCATCGCCGGCCGGTCGTTGACGGTCCAGACGTGGACGCCGACCCCCCGGCGGCGGGCGGTGACCACGAACCGCCGGTCCACCAGCGGCAGGCGGCCCTGGCGGACGGGAACCTGGGTGCAGCCGGCAACCGAGCGGGGCACGGGCACGCCGAAGCTGGCCAGGCGCAGGGCGAAGATCTCGGCCCGGCCCATCCAGGTGCAGATCCGGCCACCGCTGAGGCGGCGGAGGGCGTGGACCGTCCGGTCGGAAAAGGCGCCGATGCAGACCCGGTCGTGGGCC
>JBOGIE010000400.1:0-2101 GCA_050742435.1 Acidimicrobiales bacterium
GGCCCGCTCCCGCCGCCGCCCGTTGACCGGAACGTGGGCCGTCATCGCCGGGGGCGGGACCGCCGGCCACGTCGTGCCCGGCCTGGCCGTGGCCCGGGCCCTGGTCGACCGCGGCCACCCGCCCGAGTCCATCCACTGGGTCGGCAGCCAGCGAGGGAGCGAGGGCCGCATGGTGGCCGGGGCCGGGTTCGAGGCCACCCTCCTGCCGGGCCGGGGCATCCAGCGCAAGCTGACCGCCGAGAACCTGGGGGCGGCGTGGGGGTTGACCCGGGCCGGCGGGCAGGCACTGTCGCTGGTCCGCCGTCGGCGGCCGGCGGTGGTGCTGGCCATGGGGGGCTGGGCCAGCGTCTCGTGCGCCCTGGCCGCGGTGGCCCAGGGCGTGCCGGTCGTCGTCGCCGAGCAGAACGCGGTCCCGGGCGCGGCCAACCGCCTGGTCGGCCGCTTCGCCAAGGCGTCCGCCGTCCCCTTTCCCGGGACGCCCCTGCCCCGGGCCGTGGTCACCGGCAACCCGGTGCGGGCCGAGATCCTGTCCGTCGACCGCAGCCCGGCCGGCCGGGCCGCGGCCCGCGCCGCCCTGGGGCTGCCCGAGGGGCGGCGGGTGGTCGCCGTCTTCGGCGGGTCCCTGGGCGCCCTGCGCCTGAACAACGCCGTCGTGGGCGCACTGGAGGCGTGGGCCGGCCGCGACGACCCGGCCGTGCGCCACGTGGTCGGTGAGCGCGACTGGTCGCTGGTCACCGGACGGGTCGGCGAGCTGCCCGCGGGCGGCGTCTTCTACCAGCCGGTGCGCTACGACGACCAGCGGGAGCTGTCGCTGGCCGCCGCCGACCTCGCCGTCTCCCGCGCCGGGGGGAACACGGTGGCCGAGCTGGCCGCTGTCGGCCTGCCCTCGGTGCTCGTCCCCCTGCCCGGCGCCCCCGGCGACCACCAGACGGCCAACGCCCGCCACCTCTCCGACGTGGACGCCGCGGTGCTGGTGGCCGACGCCGACCTGACCGCGGCGCGCTTCGTGGCCGAGGTCGACGGCCTGCTGGGGGACGAGGCCCGCCTGGCCGCCATGGGCAAGGCCGCCTCCACCGCCGGCCGGCGGGACGCGGCCGAGGCGGTGGCCGCCCTGGTGGAGGCCCACGCCTCTGCCGGCCGGCCGCCCGGAGGGCGGCATGGCTAGTACGGCCCTTGACCTCTCGTCCCCGCTGTCGGTCCACGTGGTCGGGCTGGGCGGGGCGGGCATGAGCGCCATCGCCGAGGTCCTGGCCACCATGGGCCACCGCGTCTCGGGCAGCGACCTGCGCCCGTCGCCCGTCCTCGACCGCCTGCGGGGCCTGGGCATCGAGGCCGTGGTGGGCCACGACGCCGCCAACGTGGGACCGGAGGTCGACGTCGTCGCCATCTCCACCGCCGTCTCTTCTGCCAACCCCGAGGTGCGGGCCGCGTCCGACGCCGCCATCCCGGTCCTCCGGCGGGCCGACGTGCTCGCCGCCCTCACCCGCCTGCGCCGCACCATCGCCGTGGCCGGCACCCACGGCAAGACCACCACGACCGCCCTGCTCTCCGCCGCCCTGACCGAGGCCGGCCTCGACCCGTCGTTCGTCGTGGGTGGGGAGATCGCCGGGCTGGGCGGGGGAGCGCGGTGGGGGGATGGGGAGTGGTTGGTCGTCGAGGCCGACGAGAGCGACGGCACGTTCCTCGACCTCGACGTGGAGGTGGCGGTGGTCACCAGCGTCGAGCCCGACCACCTGGAGCACTACGGGGGCTTCGACGGGATGGTCGACGCCTTCTCCCTGTTCCTGGCCGGCGCCGCCGGGGATCGCCTGGCCTGCGCCGACGACGCGGTGGCGGCCAAGGTGGGCGCGGCCCGGGAGGCGGCGACCTACGGCTTCGACCCGTCCGCCGGCCTGCGCATCGTCGACTTCCAGCCGGCGCGGGGGTCGTCCTCGTTTTCGCTGCTGCGCGATGGGGCGGTGCTCGGCCCGGTGACCGTGCCGTTGCCCGGCCGCCACAACGCCCGCAACGCCGCCGCCGCGGTGGGCGCCGCCCTGGTGGCCGGGGCGCGGTTCGACCACGCCGCCGCCGGCATCGCCCGCTTCGCCGGGGTGGGGCGGCG
>JBOGIE010000401.1:0-2080 GCA_050742435.1 Acidimicrobiales bacterium
GTTTAGCCTCGATCCTCGGGAAGATAGATCCCCTGAGGTTTGAGCCGCTTGAGGTTCAGCGGGGCGGGAAGCCGAAGCGCAGCCGGCGGCCGCCCCACCAGGGAACGGCCACGTCGAGCTCGGGGAAGCCGGCGTCGATGAGCACCGGGGTGTAGGTGCGCAGCGCCAGGTCCACCCGGACGTGGTCGTCCGCCACCGTCACGGTTCCGGTGTTGTCGAGGAAGTGGCGCCACAGCCGGTCGGGGGTGGCTAGCTCGTAGCGGGGCAGCTTGCGGGCGAGCAGGCGGTAGCAGTTGCCGGCGAGCACGGTGAGGGTGGTGTCGAGGTCCACGTTGAGGGGCAGCCCGGAGGACAAGGCGTTGAGGTGGAAGCCGGAGATGTCGGCGTCGAGCTCGTTCTCGATGATCATCCGCTCGGCGTAGCGGGCGAACAGGTCCTTGGCCGGCGTGGTGAGGTCGTTGGTGATCAACAAGGTGGGCTCGTCGCGGCCGATGTTGCGGATGGCGATCTGGCGCAGCGGATGGCCGACTCCTTTGAGGCGGACGACCTCCTCGTGGATCTGGGGGCGCCGGTAGCGCCCGGAGCGCTTGACGCTGTGGGTGGTCCAGGCCGCATCGGGCAGGGCGGCGAGGGCCTCGAGCACGTTCTTGCCCCGCTGGCGCAGGGTGAGGAAGGTGATGCCCCGGGCGCACAGCTCGTCGAGCATCGGGTAGGTGGTGAGCTTGGAGTCGAAGCACAACAGCCCCGGGGCCGAGCCGGCGACGCGCGACCAGTAGTCGGCGAAGGCGATCACCTCGGCGGCCTGGTCGGCCTTGGTGAGATCGGCGTTGGCGTAGACCATCTCGGTGGAGGCGTGGTCCTGGGCGAAGAAGGTCAACACGGCCCTGGTCCGTTGCGAGCGGGCCGGCACGTAGTGCTTCTCCAGGGGGACCTCTGAGCCGTGGTGGCGGATGGAGTGGAAGTCCAGGTTGAACCCGGCCTCGCCGCTGTAGAGACCGACCTGGCGGCACCGGCGGGCCAGGCCCTCGAGCAAAGCGACGTTGGTCGAGCGCTTCACCCGGTAGGAGTAGCTGGTGAGGTGGGTGGCCTTGGGCAGCGCCGCCAGGCCGAGGGCGAGGCCGAGCCCGGGGTCGGCGCCGAGCGGGAAGGCGTTGGCGGCCCGGCCCCGGCGGCTGGCCTTGAGCAACAGCAACGACCCGATCGAGTGGAAGCCCGACAACACCTTGGTGCCCGGGTAGCGGGCCGCCCCCACCAGGGCGTCGAGTTCGAGCTCCACCATGGCCGGCAACAGCAGGTAGAGCCCGGCGTGGTCACAGTCCCAGCTCGTCCCGCTCGGCCAGTCGGGCAGCGCCCTGGCCTTGACCGGGTCGGTGCGGGGGGCGGGACCGCCCGGCCCCCGCCGGCGAAGGCGCTCGATCCCCTCGGCGTGCAAGATGGCCCACACCGTCTGGGCCGACACCGGGTTGCACTCGGCCCGCAGCTGCTGGGCAATCTCGGTGACCGAGCGGTCCTCGGCCCGTAGCGCCAGCACCCGGTCCCGCACCCTGCCCGCCTTGCGTGGCCCTTTGGGGCCCGGCTTGGAGGAGCGGAAGAACTCGCTGCGCCCGGCCCGCAGCTCGGCGGCCAGCTGGTGCACCGTGGCGGCCGAGTAGCCGAAGCGCTGCGCCACCTCGGCCGCCGAGGCCTCGTCCACGAAGTAGGACCGCAGCGCCTCATAGCGGCGCTGGGCCGGTTCGCCGGGCTGGAGGAAGTATTCCGATCCGGCACGCATACCTCAGGTGATCTTCTTGAACGCCACCGGATCATCGTAGAGTCGTATCTGCCCCTGGAGGGTGGACCCTCCGGACACGGTTGCTGACAACCCTGTAACTACAGGGGTGTTTGGCCGGCAGTGGCCAACGGTTTCGCTCCCGGTGGCTGATCCGACGGCAGCACAACCAGCACCTGGTTCAACTAGATCCCCTATACCAGGCGACTCGCTGGTCGTCAGAACCCAGTGGTTTGAAGGCTTCTCGCCTCGCCTACCGGCTCAACGGGTCTGACTGGGAGCCTCGATACTGGTCCCGAGGATCGAGGTTAG
>JBOGIE010000402.1:0-2068 GCA_050742435.1 Acidimicrobiales bacterium
TGTAGGTCACCTCGTTGGGCACCTCCACGGTGTGCCGCACCCCCTCCTGGACGAAGGACACCTCGTTCTGGCGCGACAGCTCGTCGGCCAGGTCGCGCAGGCGCTGGGCGGCCGCCTCCCGCTTCAGGCGTTCCTCACTGGTGTGCTCGATCAGACTCATGTGGCCTCCGGGTCGGCGCATCGGCTGGTCATGGTCTACCGCAGCGACCCGCTCACCTCGTCCAGCCGCCGG
The DNA here is from genome assembly GCA_050742435.1 of Acidimicrobiales bacterium. Taxonomy (GTDB): domain Bacteria; phylum Actinomycetota; class Acidimicrobiia; order Acidimicrobiales; family AC-14; genus CADCTB01. The sequence continues at coordinate 233 of JBOGIE010000402.1, forward strand.
GCCAGGTACCGGCGCTCGGCCTCGCTGGCGGGAAGGGCCAGGGCCTGGCGGTAGGCCTCGGCCGCGTCCTCCGGGCGGTCGAGGCGGCGCAGCAGGTCGGCCCGGGTGGCGGGCAGCAGGTGGTAGCCGGGAAGCGCCCCGGATGCCTCCAGGGCGTCGACCAGGGCCAGGCCGGCCGCCGGGCCCTCGGCCATGGCCACGGCGACGGCCCGGTTCAGCTCCACCACCGGCGACGGCACCATGCGGGCCAACTTCCCGTACAGGACGGCGATCTGGCGCCAGTCCGTCGCGGCCGGGTCGGGCGCCTCGGCGTGGCAGGCGGCGATGGCCGCCTGGACCTGGTAGGGGCCGGGCGACCCCCGGCGCAGAGCGGCCTCGACCAGGGTCAGGCCCTCGGCGATGGCGGCCCGGTCCCACTGCGACCGGTCCTGCTCGTCGAGGGGTACCAGGTCGCCCGCCGCGTCCACCCGTGAGGCCCGCCGGGCATCGTGCAGGACGAGCAGGGCCAGCAGCCCCACCACCTCGGGCTCGCCGGGCATGAGGGCGGCCAGCACGCGGGTCAGGCGGATCGCTTCTGCGCACAGGCTCCGGCGGATCAGGTCGCCTCCGGCGGTGGCCGCGTAGCCCTCGTTGAACAGCAGGTACAGGACGGCGAGCACCGCCCCGGTGCGCTCGGGCAGCTGATCGGCGGGGGGCACCCGGTACGGGATGCCGGCGTTGCGGATCTTGCGCTTGGCCCGCACCAGGCGCTGCGCCATCGTCGCCTCGGGCACCAGGAAGGCCCGGGCGATCTCGGCGGTCGTCAGCCCGGCCAGGGTGCGCAGGGTCAGGGCCACCTGGGCCTCGAGGGCCAGGGCGGGGTGGCAGCAGGTGAAGATGAGCCGCAGCCGGTCGTCCGCCACGCCGCTCTCCCGGGCGTCGGCGTCGGCGATCATCCCTTCGAGGGGATCGGACGGCGCGGCACCGGCCGCCGCCTCGCGCAGCTTGGCCGTGCCGGTCGCCTGCCGGCGGATGCGGTCGACGGCGCGGTTGCGGGCCGCCGTCGTGAGCCAGGCCCCGGGGTTCCGGGGGACGCCGTCCCGCCCCCAGCGGGCCAGGGCGAGGGCGAAGGCGTCCTGCGCGCTCTCCTCGGCCAGGTCCCAGTCCCCCGTCACCCGGATCAGGTTGGCGACGACCCGCCCCCACTCCTCGCGGAAGGCGGTGCCGACCGCGGCCTCGACGGCGGCGTCTACTCCCAGATCGGCCTCACCTCGATCGTGCCGTGGCGGGCGGCCGGGATCTTCGACGCCACCTCGATGGCCTCGTCCAGGTCCTTGCAGTCCACCAGGTAGAAGCCGGCGATCTGCTCCTTGGTCTCGGCGAAGGGGCCGTCGGAGACCAGGACGTCGCCCTGGGTGACCCGGACGGTCGTGGCGTCGGTGGTGGGGCGGAGGCGCTCGCCTCCCTGGAGCACATCTCGAGCCGTCATGTCGCGGTTGAACTCGTCGTAGGCGGCCATCATGGCCGCCGTCTCCTCGGGGCTGGCTGCGAGCATGGCGTTCTCGTCGGTGCAGATCAACAGGGCGTATCGCATGGGTTCCTCCTCGTTGGTCGGGTGTTGCACCCCGACGACGAACGGGATGGCTCCAGATCGACAACTATCGTGCATCACGTGCCCGCCAACGCCCGCACCTGGGCCCGCAGGGCCGCCGTCCCCGTCTGCCTGGGGCTGGGCCTGACGTACGCCTACGGTGCCGCCCGTTACCGCCGCAGCGGCCACACGGGCTACGAGCTGCGCGATCCTCCGGCTCCGGGGACCCCGGAGTTCGACCGGCTGGTCGAGGCGGTGACCGGCGC
>JBOGIE010000403.1:0-2059 GCA_050742435.1 Acidimicrobiales bacterium
TGGCCGGCTGATGTTCCTGGCCCGCGGCCTCGTCGTCCTCCTGCTCCTGTTCGCCGTGGCCCTGGCCGCCCGGATGTACCGGACGTGGCGCACGAGGGTCCAGAGCGACCGCCCCGACCATCCCCCGATCCCACTGGCGCTGCTGGACGGCGCCGAGCGCACGTGGGTGGTGTTCACGTCGCCGTACTGCGCCACCTGCGGCCCGGTGGCCGACCGGCTGCAGGCCTCGGACCCGGGGGCCAGGGTGGTCAAGGTGGACGCCACCCGCGAGCCCTTCCTGGCCGACGCCTTCTCGGTGCGCTCCGCCCCCACCGTCCTGCTGGCCGACGGCGTGGGCCGGGTCCAGGCCCGCCTGGTGGGGGCCGAGGCGGTCGAGAGCTACGTCGGCGCCCGCTAGCCCGAGTGTGGGCGTTTTCGGTGCGGTATGTGACCACGAACTGCCCACACCGGGCGGTGGTCTAGGTGCGTAGCCCCCAGTAGGGGCGGCGGCCGGGCAGGATGTCGGCCCGCAGGGGGTTCTTCTTGTCCCGCTCGGACAGGATGGGGTCGGCCACCCGCCAGTCCGCACCCAGCACCGGGTCGTCCCACGCCACGCCCAGCTCGTCCTCGGGGTTGTAGTACTGGTCGACCAGGTAGGTGATGGTCAGGTCGGTGAGGGCGGCGAACCCGTGGGCCACGCCCGGCGGGATGAACACGCCCCGGCCGTCGGCCTCGCCGATCTCCAGCATGAGGGTGGCCCCGTCGGTGGGCGACCCTTCGCGCAGGTCGTGGAGCACGACCAGGGCGTCGCCCTTGGTGAAGTACCAGTAGTCGGCCTGGTGGAGGTGGTAGTGGAGGCCGACGACGGTGCCCCCGGTCTTGTCCGACCGGTTGCCCTGCACCATCTCCCGGCCGTGGGGGAACCACGACCGGCGGTAGCTCTCGACGAAGCGGCCGCGCGAGTCACCGAAGGCGGTGGGCTCGACGACGTAGACGTCCTTGATGACGTCGGACTCGGTGACGGTTGCGAAGCTCATGGTTCGAAGCGACCGTAGCCGCCCCGGTAGAACACCAGCGGGCGTCCCTCGTGGCCCAGGTCGAGTTCCCGGACCCGGCCGACCACGATCAGGTGGTCTCCGGCCTCGTGCTCGGCCTCGATCGTGCAGTCGATCCACGCCAGCACGCCGGTCAGCGCCGGCGCGCCCGATGGCGCCGCCCGCCACCCCACGCCATGGAAGCGGTCGAGGCCGTGGGTGGCGAAGGCGCGCGACAGCGCCTCCTGGTCCTCGGCCAGGATGTTGACGCAGAACGCTCCCACCGCCCGCAGTTTGGGCCACGTCGCCGACGTACGGGCCACGCAGAACGCCACCAGCGGCGGCCGCAGGGAAACCGATGTGAAGGAGTTCACGGCCAGGCCCATCGGCGTATCGCCGGCCAGGCAGGTGACCACGGTCACACCCGTGGCGAAGTGGCCCAGGACCTGGCGGAACCGGGCTTCGTCGATCCCCTCGGGGGGGCCTGCCAGGCCCGCTGGTTCGATGCCGGCCAGGCTAGGCCGCCCTGGAGGCGGTCAGGGGAGGGCGAGAGCGTCGCCCACCACCACGGCCAGGCCGTCAGCCACCAGGCCGGCAGCCACCCGCTGGGCCCGCTCGGGGTCGGACGGCCAGCCCGCGGTCACGGCCACGTCGGCCCGCGCCACCGGGCCCCGGCGCAGGGCGTCCACCAGCCGGCCCCGGCCCTGGCGGTCGGATCCGGCGAAGGTGGACTGGCGCCCGCCGCAGCCGGCCGAGCCCACCGCGGGGTCGGGCCCCGACCCGGCCCAGGCGCAGCCGCCCCGTAGCGGGCACTGCCCACAACGGGGCGCGGTCTTGGCGCACACGGTGGCGCCCAGGTCGAGCATGGCCTGGTTCCACGCCCATCCCCGCCCCGGGGGTACCAACGCGTCGGCCAGGACCTGGGCCTCCCCGGCGGCGAGCGCCCGCCCGGCGAAGGCCCGGGCCAGCACCCGGGCGCTGTTGACCTCCACCACCCCCACGTCGACCTCGAAGGCGAAGGCCAGCACGGCGCGTGCCGTGTACGG
>JBOGIE010000404.1:0-2054 GCA_050742435.1 Acidimicrobiales bacterium
CAAAGGCGTCGGCCCAGTCCACGTCTTTCGGCTCACCCGCATGGAACAACTCGTCCCGAGCGGCGACCAGGGCCCGTTCCACCAGGGCTCCTTCGTCCGGCGGCAACTCGGCGGACAGCCGCCACGTGCCTCGATCGGTGTTGCCAAAGCTCACCCGCCGAGGCTCAGCTGGCGTCTCAGGCTCCTTCGGCTCGGTCGGGTCACCCTTGGCCGCCTCGTCGAACGGGTAGCTGCCGAGGACCTTCCGCAGCTGGACGACCGTGGCCGACCGGGCCAGCGAAGCCGCTTCGGCGTCGACGGCGGCCGGGGCGTGACGGCACACGACCGCCACCTGGTCCTCGCACAGCTCTCCATCATCGAACGCGGCCCGCGTCTCAGGTAGTTCGCCGAGACGCCGGGCCATGATCACCAGCGTCCGCGCCCGGGCCGGCGACACGCCGCACTTCCAGGCCACAGTGCGACGCCGAGCGGATCCCCCACCCCTGCCACGACTCGGTCTCCAGGACACGGGCGATCAGGCCGACCAACCGGGACGTGGCCGCGTTCATGACCCCGCACACCTCGGCTATTTCGAGCTCCAGCTCTGCGGCTATCGCCTCTTTGCCGGCTCGGTCTTCCACGTCCATATTCTGCCAAACATACGTTCGATCCACAAGGGGATACTTCGAAATAGTTCGAAAGGTCCGGTAAGCGCCGGCTCATGCGCAAGTCAGACGCGGCGGCGTACCCTTCCCGACTGGGGGCCGGCGAAGGGAGGGCGGGAGGATGGACGATCGGACGTTCGAACGGCTCGCCGCGGTCGCCGCGGCGGCGGTGGCCGTCCTGTCGATCCTCTATGCGATCGCCTATCTCGGGATCACGCCGGCCGACCAGCGGGGCAGCGACGTGGACGACTTCTACCGTTCCTACCTGGACGACCCGGCCGGGGCGCGGATCGCGTCCACCTGCCTGCTGCTGTCCGGGCTGTTGGTGGGCCCGGCCGTGGTCGCCCTCGCCCGACGGCTCACCAACAACGCCCGAGCCGCCCTCTCCTGGGCGACGATCGTGGGTGTGGTCGCCGGCCTGGCGACCGCGGCCCACGGCCTGACCAACCTGATCGGGATCGACGAACTGGCCCGGGACTACGCGGACGGCGACGCAGCCACCCGGGCGGCGGTCGCGGTCGCCCACTCCAACCCCTCACAGGTCGACCCGAGGGGGCTGGCCACATTCCTGGCTGCCGGCCTGGTCGCCCTGGTCCTGGGCCTGGCCATCCGTCCTGACCGACGACGACTCGGTACCCTCGGGATCGTCCTCGGCGTGGACATGGTCCTGCTCTTCCTGGCCACCGCCATCGGCATCGGTGCCCTCGTCCTGCTGACCGGCGGGCTGGCCTCGGTCGTCCTCGGACCGATCTGGTGGCTCGGTATCGCCCGCGTCCTCTGGCCGGCGGCGAATCAGACGGCGGGCGCCTGAGGGACGGGCCGGGGGCGACGGCGCCACACCCGCGATCCGGCCCACCCCAGCAGGCCCAGCACCGCGAGGGGGACGAGGTAGCCGACCACGACGATCATGCCGCCGACCACGGCCACCATCCCGTCCACCGCCTGCTCGAAGCTGCGGGCCAGCGAGGGCTGGTCGTCGACCGGGCGGAACACGGCCGGCGCCCCCGGCTCGAACAGGGAGACCTGGATGGTCGCCAGGCTGACCGACTGCTCGAGGTTGGCCTTCTGGGCCTTGAGCTGCTCGATCTGCTGGCGGACACTGAACAGGCTGGACTGCACCTGGATCACGTCGCCCACGTCGTTGGCCTCGCCGACCAGCACCCGCAGCGCCTCTTCCTGGGCCTGCAGGCTGGTGAGGCGGGCCTCGTAGTCGACCAGCTGGCCGCTCACGTCCTCGCCCCGGATCGACTGGCCTTCCACCTCACCCAACCCGCTCAGCGCCTGCCGGACGGTGTCGAAGCGGTCGGCCGGCACCCGCACGGTGAGCTCACCGGACCGGGCGTCGTCGGACGAGGCGGTGGTGGAGGACGACACGAACCCGCCGTTGGCGGCGGCCACGGACGCCACCCG
>JBOGIE010000405.1:0-2054 GCA_050742435.1 Acidimicrobiales bacterium
ACGTGAACGTGGTGGGCGCCTTCCTGTGCGCCCGTGAGGCCATCCGGCGGATGTCGACCCGCCACGGCGGGGAGGGCGGAGCGATCGTGAACATCTCGTCGATGGCCTCGCGGATCGGCAGCCCCGGGGAGTACGTGGATACGCGGCCTCCAAGGGCGCGATCGACGCCATGACCCTCGGCCACTCGAAGGAGCTGGCCGCCGAGAAGATCCGGGTCAACGCGGTGCGCCCCGGGCTCATCGACACGGAGATCCATGCATCGGGCGGGCAGCCCGACCGCCTGGAACGGCTCAGGGGCACCGTGCCGATGGGCCGCGCCGGACGGCCCGAGGAGGTGGCCGCCGCGGTGGCATGGCTCTGTTCCGACGAGGCGTCCTTCGTCACCGGCGCGCTCCTGGACGTGGCGGGAGGCCGCTGAGCGGTCACAACGCGGGCTTCACGTCGACGGTGAGCCGTGGGCCGTCGTTATCCAGGGTGACGAGCAGTGGGCCGGCGTTGACCTGGCTCCGCGGTGGGGGGACGGCGACCTCGCCCGGTAGCCCGTGGCCGGCCGGGCCCAGGACCAGCCGGGGCGGGAAGCGGCGGAGGAGGGCGTCGACGTCGGAGGCCGCAGCCCGGCCGGGGCGGGTGACGACCAGCACGTCGAGGCGGCGGACGTCGGCCTGGTGCAGCGACGACAGCAGCGCCTCGGGGGAGGCGCGCAGATCGTCGACCACGAGCACGGTGGCGCCCCCGTCCCGCCACAGCCGGGCGCCGGCGACGACGCTGCGCCCGTCGACCGCCGAGGGGCGCACCACGGCCACCGCCGGCGCCAGGGCCACCGCCGCCCCGGCCAGGCCGGCGGTGACCACTCCGGCCCGCCACCCCCTCCGGTGGGCCACGACGCCGACAGCGAGGGCCAGGACCAGACCGGCGATGTGGGCGGCCCGCAGCTGGCCGAGTGGGACGTGGGCGCCCCAGTGGGCCACGCCGGCCACCCACCGGATCATCACGTCGGTGGGGAGGTGGATGAGACGGGCGACGCCCTGTCCGGCCCAGCCGGCGACCAGCCCGGCGGCCATGCCCCACATCATCAGCGGCCCTGCGACCGGCGCGCCGAGGAGGTTGGCGGGCAGCGCGGCCAGTGGCAGCCCGCCGAACACGGGGACGAGCACCGGCGTGACGCCCACCTGGGCGGCGAGGGTGACGCCCAGAGCGGCGGCGACCGGCCGGGGCCCGGGGAGGCCGGCGGTCAGCCGGGCCGAGAACAGGGCGATCCCGGCGCACGCGCCGACGGAGAGCAGGAACCCCAGCGAGTGGACCAGCAAGGGGTCGATGAGGACCAGCCCGGCGACCGCCAGGCTCAGGATGCGCACGGTGGACGCCGGCCGGCCCATGGCCGCGCTCAGCAGGGTGAGGCCGGCCATGGCCACCGCCCGCAGCACCGACGGCTCCCAGCGGGTGAGGATGCCGAACAGGACCAGGACGGCCAGGCCGCCGAGGAGCCGCCCGCCGAGGCGAAGCCGGTTGAGGAAGGGCCCGAGCAGGGCCAGCACGAAGGCCACGTTCTGGCCGGAGACGACGAGGAGGTGGGACAGGCCCGAGGCGCGGAAGTTGTCGGTGACCTCCGGGCGCTGCTCGCGGTCGTCGCCCAGGACGAATCCCGAGTAGAGCGCCCGCTGCTCGGGCGCCAGCACGGAAGCGCCGCGCAACAGCGTGCGGCGCAGCCCGTTGGCCAGCCGGCTGGCCAGGTTGCCGGCGGAGGACGGCGACGCACCGGCGACGGTGAGGCGGGCGGCCACATGGCGGCGGGCCAGCCGCTGGCGGGCGTCGTCGGGCACCGGCTGGAGCTCGCCCCGCAGCGTCACCCGCTCCCCCGACAGCCGGTCGCGGAGGGCCCTCCCCGCCGAGCCCCTGGCCCAGGCCTCGACCCGCTTGCCGGCGATCCGCACGTCGACCCGCAGGGCGCCGGCCACCTCGGCCGGGTCGCCGACGAGCGTGGCCACGCCCGACCACGGCCCGACGGCCGGCGGCCGCAATCCCGCCCAGGCCTTGGCCCCGAGCGCCGATGCGGC
>JBOGIE010000406.1:0-2037 GCA_050742435.1 Acidimicrobiales bacterium
AACTCGCCGCGTGATCACCCTCGACGCCGCCACCGTGCTGCTGCAGTGGGCGACGGGCGGGCTGCTGTTCCTGTGGGTCACCACCCGCCGGCGCGAGGTGGGGATCGGGTACGGCTGGCTGCTGCGGACGGTGTACGGGTTCCTGGCCCTCGCCGCGGTCGGCGTGGGGTTGATGGTCGACGTCGTCCCGGTCCGGGAGCTCTCCTCCTTGGGTGTGGCCGCCGCGGCCGGCGTGGCCTTGGCCGTGTCGGTCGTCCGCCGCAAGGCCGGGGTGGCCGGGGAGCGGGCCCGCCGGGAGCGCCGGGCGGCGCGGGTGGCCGCCATGGCCGGCCAGAGCTCCCCGGGCGAGGGGCCGGATCCCACGGTGCCGGAGTTCCCCCCCGCCCTCGACCTGGTCGCGCCTCTGATCGGACTCGTGGGCCTGGTGGCCGCCGGCGTCGCCGCCGGGGGGCCCGACGCCCTCGCCGTGGCCCGCACCATCGCCGGCGCCCTGTTCCTCGGTGCCGTCTCCGACGCCATGCTCCTCGGTCACTGGTACCTGGTCCAGCCCGGACTCGGGCGGGAGCCGCTCCTGGAGTTGAACCGCTGGCTGGCCCTCACCTGGCCGCTGGAGGTCGCCCTGCTCCTGTGGCCCACGGGGATGCTGTCGGTCCTGTCCGGCTCGGTCGACGACGGCTGGGGCGGCACGCTGGGCTGGTTCTGGGTGGCCTGCGCGGTGACCACCCTCATCCTCACCGCCGTCACCCGGGCCGCCCTCAAGGAGCGGGCCTACTCCGCCGTCATGGCCGCCACCGGCCTGCTGTACCTCGCCATTCTCACCGCCTTCGGCACCGACCTGGTGGCCCGGGCCGTCCTTGCTTGATGGCGACGGGCACCCGGGTCCTGCGGACCGCGCCCGTCGCGTGCCGGCAGGGCCCCTGCCCCGCCGGCGCGTCCTCGACTGCGGTCCTCCAGGGGACTGGTGACGCTCAGACGCGCTGGGCCCCGCTCAGCGTCACCAGTTCGAGCAGGGGGCCGACCTTGGAGCCGGTGCGGAACAGGGACTCGGCCGGCTCCTGGTCGCCGGCCAGGTGGGTGAGCATGGCGGCGCCGAGGTAGAGCGACACGATGGCAAAGGCCAGGTCACGGCTCGGGACGAGGGGGGCCAGGCTGGAGCCGGCCATGACCCGGACCACGGCCTCCTCGGTGAAGGTGATCCACGGCTGCATCCGTTCGGCGATGGCCGGACCCAGCTCGGGGATCGACGACGCCCCGGCGATCATCTCGGCCAGCACCTTGATGTGGCCGCCGGCCAGGTCCTCCTGGTAGGCCTCGCTGGCCACGGCCAGCAGCTCGGGCAGGGTGTCCACCGAGTCGATGGCCGCCCGGTAGCGGGCCATGCGTACCTCGCTGGTGCGGTCGAGAGCGGCGACGAGCAGGTCGTTCACGCTGCCGAAGTGGTAGAAGACCAGCGCCTGGTTGAACCCCCCGGTTGCGGCGATGGCCCGGGCGCTGGTGGCGGCAAAGCCCCGCTCCTTGATGGTCTGCACCGCGGCGTCCACGATGCGCTGGCGGGTGCCCTCGCGGATGGACCGGGCCACCGCACCGGTCGGACCCGACTTCGCCATTGCAGTTGCTCCGATCAGTCGATTTGATCAACTGCTCAAACGCTACCACCCTGCTGCAGCTGCGAAACCCGGTCGGCCACCTCGGCCATGGCCTGGTCGACCCCGCTGCGCCGGCCCTGCACCGGGCCGGCCACCACCGCGGCGACCGCCGCCTCCACCGCTTCCACTGCCGCGGCCACCGAGGCCAGGGGCTCCGCCCGCACCCGCTCGGGCAGGGCGGCCACCGCGATCAACCGCTCGTCCACCGCCAGCGCCTGCTGCTCGAGCGAGACGCGTGCGTCCATCATGAAGGCGTCCTCCATGGCCGGGTTGGCCCGTACGGCCGCCACCGCGTCCCGCAGGCGACGGTGGAGCCGGGCCTCGGGGCTGTGGGCGCCGGCCCACTCGGCCGGGGCCCGGGTGCTCGTCCCGGGTACCACCTCGTTGGCCT
>JBOGIE010000407.1:0-2036 GCA_050742435.1 Acidimicrobiales bacterium
CCTGCCCCTGTTCCTGGCCCTGGTGCTCGGCATCTTCACCGGCGGCCACGCCTACTCCGACAAGATCTCGCTGATGGAGGCGGTCCGGGAGGGGGCCCGCTACGGCGCCAGCCTGCCCCTCGGCACCAGTCCCGGCGCGGTCACCAGCTGGGAGACCGGCGTCCGCGACCGCCTGGTGGAGGCGTCCGCGGGCGAGGTGGCGGTCGGCGACGTCTGCGTCAAGCTCGTCCTGCCCACCGGAGGGTCCGACTGCGGGCTGAGCGACCCCCCGGGCGCGGCCAACGAGCCCACCGTGCACCTGGTGAAGGTCTCGGCCACCAAGCCGGCCAGGCTCGAGTTCTTCTTCTTCAGCACCGACACGGTGATGCGGGGCAAGCTGGTCGCCCGGTTCGAGCGGGACACCGGATGACGTGGGAGCGCCGGCGGAGAGATGGCCAGAAGGGGGCGATCCTGCCTCTCACCGCCCTGATGGTGGTCGGGTCGATCCTGATGGTGGCCCTGGTCGTCGACCACGGTGAGCTGCGGGTGGACCGCCGGACGAACAAGGGGGTGGCCGACGTGGCGGCCCGGGCCGGCGTCGCCCGGCTGCAGTTCGGGCCCTGGTCGGGGGTGTGCAAGGCCCGCGAGTTCCTGCTGGCCAACGCCAAGGGCTTTTCCTCCTTCGACGCCGGCAGCGAGACCTGGTCGAACGGCGCGGCGCAGGTCTACGGCACCAGCCCCTGCCCCCAGGTGGCGTCGGCGCCCGACGCCGTCCCCTGCGCGGCCAACCAGCCCTCGACGTGGGCCAAGCTCCAGGCCACCGCCCTCGAGGGCCGGTTCACCGTCGAGATCCAGACCGGGTACGTCCTCCCCGACCCCCGCTACCCCGACGACACGGCTCGGGGCGACGTGGGATCGGTGTGCGACAACCTGGCCGTCATCGTCACCGAGCGCCAGTCCCCGGCCTTCGCCCAGGCCGGCGGGTTCGGATCGACCCTGGTCACCACCCGCTCGGTGGGCCGGCTCAACGCCACCGAGACGCTGGACTTCGTTGCCGCCCTCCAGCTGCTCGAGCGCAACAAGTGCAACGTGCTGCAGACGGGTGGGTCCAACACCCGGGTGATCGCCCAGCCGTTCGGCGTCTACCCGGGCACCATCCAGATCGACAGCGCCGGCGACAGCGGCAGCTGCCCGTCGCCCATCCTCAACGCCCAGGCCACCTCGGGCGGCCCCTCGGTGCTGGCGTGCAGCACCAACTCCACCAACCCCGACTGCCGGCCCGGGCTCGGCGACCGCCCCTCGCGCATCGGCGTCTACGCCGCCAACTTCAACAAGCCGGCCAGCGTCATCTCCACCGCTTACCCGTCCACCTACGGGGACACGGCGGTGGTCGGCTCGCCCCGGACCAGCCGCAAGTTCACCGACATGCGCTACCGGGCCAACGTGGCCGCCCTGGACGAGGACGCCGAGAGCGTGCTCACCGGAAACAGCGGCCGGCCCCCCGGGTGCGCCCTCGTCCTCCTGAACGCCTGCACGGGGAACGGGGTGACGTGGCTGGTGCTCCAGCCGCTGGACTGCGGCACCCTGTCGGTGTTCTTCGCCGTCCCCGGGCGGACGTCGGCCCAGAACATCTGGTTCGACTGCGACCTGAACGTCTCCTCGTCGCTCAGCCTGACGGCCAGCAACGCCAACATCGTCGTCACCGGCCAGCTAACCGTGAGCGGCAACCTCACCATCACCGACCCCCGCAAGGTCTACGTGGGCGGCCGGGCGACGGGGAACAAGGTCGGGGTCGACCTCACGTCGGGCGGCATCCTGAACCTCAACCTGGGCGGGGCGGCGGCGTGCAGCGACCGGACCGACGCAGGCCACGCCAACCGGTTCGTCCTGGGCCACGGGACGTTCAAGGTCGGCTCGGGCGCCTCGGCCCGCATGTGCCAGACGTTCACCTACCTGGCCAGCGGCTACGACAAGGTGCCGACCAGCGACGGCGCCCTGCCCTGCACCAACCCGTGTGCCAACTACACGGGCACGATCAGCGTGTCGAGCGGTTCGTT
>JBOGIE010000408.1:0-2029 GCA_050742435.1 Acidimicrobiales bacterium
TCCTACGCCTTGGTGTCCGCCTCCCGGGCGTAGCCGAACACGCCGGCGGCCATGAGGAGGAGGCCGATCACGGCGATGGGCGGGCCGAACACCAGCCCGTTGGCCAGGACGACCGCTCCGGCGGACAGGACGAAGGGCCAGGCGCTGGAGGCGGGGAAGTAGCCCAGGTCCTCGGCGGCGTCGGCGTGGGTGGCGTCGGCGTCGTCCTCGGGCCGGTGGCCACCTCCGTGCCTGCCGGCCTGGAACCACAGCCACAGGCCGACGAGGGCGAAGGCCGGGACCGAGGCGCCCAGCATGGTGGTGCCGGCGTCTTCGTAGCTGACGAACCAGTACACCGTGGCGGTGATGGTGAAGAAGGCGGCGGCGCCGAGGAACAGCCGGCGCTCGACCTTCACCCGCCCACCCCTGCGCCCGCCCGCTGGCGGGCGTCGAAGACCGGCCGCTCCGAGCGGATCAGGGGCAGCTCGTGGAAGTTGTGCTCGGGCGGCGGCGAGCTGGTGGCCCACTCGAGGGAGTTGCCGCCCCAGGGGTCGTCGCCGGCGGGAGCCCCGCGCTTGGGCGTCCGCCAAAGGTTCCACAACAGGAAGAGGGTTCCTACGCCGAGGATGAGGGCTCCGACGCTCGACAAGAGGTTGAGGAAGTTCCACGTCGACTCGGGGGAGTAGTCGGGGACCCGGCGGGGCATCCCCCGCAGGCCGAGGACGTGGTGGGGCCAGAAGGTGAGGTTGAAGCCGACGAACATGGTCCAGAAGTGGATCTTCCCCGGAGCCTCGTTCAGCCGGCGGCCGGTGACCTTGGGATACCAGAAGTACAACCCGGCGAAGAACCCGAAGGCCGCGGTGCCGAACAGCACGTAGTGCATGTGGGCGACCACGAAGTAGGTGTCGTGGACGTGGATGTCGACCGGCGGAGAGGCCAGCATGGGCCCGGTCAGGCCACCGACGAGGAAGACCAGCAGGAACCCGATGCAGAAAAGCATGGGGGTCTCGAAGGTCAAATGTCCCCGCCACATGGTGCCGATCCAGTTGAACATCTTCACGCCGGTGGGCACGGCGATGAGGAAGGTCATGGCCGAAAAGAACGGGAGGTTGATGGCCCCGGTGGTGAACATGTGGTGGGCCCAGACCGCCGTGGACAGGGCGGCGATGGCCAGGGTGGCGAAGACGAAGCCCTTGTAGCCGAACAGGGGCTTGCGGGAGAACACCGGGATGACCTCGGTGACCACCCCGAAGAAGGGCAGGGCCACGATGTAGACCTCGGGGTGGCCGAAGAACCAGAACAGGTGCTGCCACAGCACCGGTTGCCCCCCGCCCGAGGACTCGAAGAAGTGACTGCCCAGGTGGCGGTCGGCGTAGAGCAGGGCCAGCCCGGCGGTGAGGACCGGGAAGGCCAGGATGATCATGGCGCTGACGATCAGCATGTTCCAGGTGAAGATCGGCATCCGGAACATGGTCATGCCCGGCGCCCGCAGGCAGATCACGGTGGTGATGATGTTCACCCCGGTGAGCACCGACGCCACGCCGGTGACCACCACGCCCATGATCCACAGGTCGGCGCCGGTGCCGGGGGAGTGGATGGCGTCGGACAGCGGGGTGTAGGCCGTCCAGCCGAACTGGGCCGCCCCCCGGGCGCTCAGGAAGCCCGAGACCATGGTGAGCCCCCCGCCCAGGAACAGCCAGTAGGACAGGGCGTTCACCCGGGGGAAGGCCATGTCGGGGGCGCCCAGCTGCAGGGGGACCAGGTAGTTGGCGAAGCCGGCGGCCATGGGCACGGCGAAGAGGAACATCATGATGCTGCCGTGCATGGTGAACAGCTGGTTGTAGACCGACTCCCCCACCAGCTGGCGCCCGGGCTCGGCCAGCTCGTAGCGCATGAGCAGGGCCAGCACGCCTCCCAGCAGGAAGAAGGCGAAGGCGGTGACCATGTAGAGGATGCCGATCTTCTTGTGATCGGTGGTGGTCACCCACCCGACCAGCCCGCTGGCATGGCCCCGCGGCTCGGGCTTCGGGGGAGGCGGCGCCGGCCGCTC
>JBOGIE010000409.1:0-2022 GCA_050742435.1 Acidimicrobiales bacterium
TCCTCGACACCCGCGACGGCACCGGCGGCGCCGGCGGGCTGGTGGGGGCGGGGGCCACCCGTTCGGTGCAGATCACCGGGCGGGGCGGCGTCCCGTCCTCGGGCGCCCGGGCGGTGATCCTCAACGCCACGGTCACCGGTACGGGCGCGGCCGGGTACCTCACCGTCTTCCCGTCGGGGACCTCGCGCCCGACGGCATCGGACCTGAACTTCGCCGCCGGGGACACCCGGGCCAACCTGGTGGTCGCCAAGCTGAGCTCCGGCGGCCAGCTGACGATCTTCTCCTCCGCCGCCACCCATGTGATCTTCGACGTCGCCGGCTGGATCTCCTGAGCCCGCCCACCCCCGACCATCGAACCGGTGACATCTGGTGCGACATACGACACTGCGTGTCACCAGTTCAGAGGGGCTGGATCTCCTGAGCCCGCCCACCCCCGAACTGGTGACGCTGAGCGGCCCCACACGCGGTTCAGCGTCACCGGTTCGGCGACGGGCGGCGGCCGAGTTCACAGGGGTTGGGGGTCAGAGGGAGCCGAAGGACAGGACCGCCGGGCCCAGGACCAGACCGAGGATCGGCGGGAAGATGAACAGCACCAGCGGGAACATGATCTTGATGGGCAGCTTGGCCGCCTTCTCCCGGGCCCACGCCCGCCGCCGGGCCCGAACTTCGGTGGCCTGGGACTTGAGCACCCGGCCCACCGGGATGCCGAGGGCGTCGGCCTGGAGCAGGGCGAGGACCAGCGTGCGCACCACGTCGATGTCGACCCGGTCGCGCAGCTGCTGGAGCGCCTGCTTCCGGGGCAGGCCCAGCTCCATCTCCTGGAGCGCGGTCGACAGCTCTTCGGTCAGCGGTGACGAGAAGTTCTTGCAGACGATGCTCAGGGCCGACTCGAACCCGCTCCCGGCCTCCACTGAGATGGCCAGCATGTCGACGATGTCGGGGAGGTCCTTGAAGATGGCGTCGGCCCGGGTGCGGATGGCCCGCTTGAGCCGGGCGGCCGGGACCATCCAGCCCATGACCGGCAGCAGCACCCAGGCCAGGGCGCCGGTGAGCGGCGAGCCGGCCGGGAGGAAGGGGACCGCGACGGCACCGGCCACGGCCAGCCCCAGCTGCATGGCGAGCTGCTCGCCCGCCTTGCGCCTGGATGCCAGCCCGGCCTGCGCGAGCTGGTGGTCGAGCTTGGCGATGTAGTTGGCCGGGAGCAGCTGCTCGATCCGGTCGGCGACGTTGCGGAAGGCGCCACCCACGAGGCGGGATCCCAACGGCTGGGCCAGCAGGCGCTCCTGCTCGTCGCGGTAGTCGAGATCCTCGAAGAACTCGCCGAAGTCCGGCGCCATCCGCCGGGCCCGCACGAGGGTCGTCGCCGTCAGTCCCGCCCCGCACGCGGCGAGGACGAGGCACATCCACACGATCGGGCTCACGACCTCAGACCTCGATCTTGACCATGCGCAGGATGACGAGCAGCCCGGCCACGACCGACACCCCGCAGCCCACGAGGATGATCAGCCCGGCGCCGGAGTAGAGGGGCTTCACGTAGTCGGGGTTGAGCATGTTGATCATGACGAACAGGAACGGGACCAGCCCGGCCAGGACGTAGGCCGACATGCGCCCCTCGGCGGTCAGGATTTGGACCTCGCGCTTGACCTCGTCCCGGGAGCGGATGGTGTCGGCCAGGGTGTGGAAGAGGTCGGCCAGCCGGCCGCCCACTGTCTGCTGGATCCGGATGGCCTGGACGACCATGTCGAGGCTGCGGATCTGCAGGCGCATGGCCATGCGCTCGAGCGCCTCCACCACCGAGTCGCCCAGGCGGGTCTCGGCCACCAGGCGGGAGAACTCCTCGGACAGCGGCGGCGGCGACTCCTCGCACATCATCTGCACGGCCCGCAGGAAGGTGTGCCCGGCCGAGAGCGACGAGGCCACCAGGCTCAGCGAGTCGGGCAGCTGCTCCTCGAAGGCCCGCTTGCGCTTGGCCACCCGGCGCCGCAGCACCTGGGCGGCGAGGAGGACGGTGATGATCGCCGC
>JBOGIE010000410.1:0-2016 GCA_050742435.1 Acidimicrobiales bacterium
GCTAGTCCCGTATTCCGCACTGCTGGAGGGTCAGGCTCAGCCGTGTGGGGGAAGGATCGA
Organism: Acidimicrobiales bacterium; assembly: GCA_050742435.1. Lineage (GTDB taxonomy): Bacteria > Actinomycetota > Acidimicrobiia > Acidimicrobiales > AC-14 > CADCTB01. The sequence goes on from JBOGIE010000410.1 coordinate 61, forward strand.
TGTGATGTCGAGGGCGTCGAGGATGGCTTGTTGTGCGACGGTGAGTGGGTCGGAGATCGTTTCGAGGCCGTTGGTGGTGCGGGCCCTGTGGTAGCCGAGCCCGGCGAAGGTCTTGAAGATGTTCTCGCCGGTGGGCCGTGCGGCGCGGCCTTCGGGGAGGAGCCCGGTGATGGTGCGGGCTGGGGCGATGGCGTGTCGTAGCTCGGTTTCGATGAGCCCATAGACCAGTAGCGCGATGGAACACACGCCGACGAGGGCGGCGGCGCGATGGTTGGACTTCAAGAACACGGGCCGCACGGCGAGGGGCCCTTTGAGGAAGTGGTGAGCTCGTTCGGATAGCGCCTGGTCCTTGTAGAGGGTGAGCAGCCGGTCGGCTGAGCACTGCGACGGGCGCAGGTTCGTGACCAGCGCGTAGAGGCCGTCGCGGCGTTCGGTGTCGGCCAGGGCGTCGGCGTCGCGCCACCAGGACAGGGAGAGGGTGCCGTCGTGGTCGTGGACCTGGGTGCGCAGCCAGGTGCCGGCCCGGCCCTTCGATACCGCCTTGGCCACGCGGCGCTCCACTGTCTCGGGGTTCTGCCGGGGCCGGGTGGCGAGGCCTGGGGCGATGCGGGCGAGCGCGTCTTCGGCTCGGGCGAGCAGCTTGGCCCGGCTGGCGCGGGCCGCGCCGGCTTCCTCGCTGCCGTAGACGTAGAGCACCCGGAAGGTGCGGGTGACCTTGTCGGGGCCGGTCATGTCGACGCTGGCCTCGGCGCCGCGGAAGGTGGGCCGCTCGCCGGTGGGCAGACGGCGTGAGCGGGCCGAGCAGTAGCGCAGCGGCCGCCACGCGTCTTCCGGCACGGCGAGCGCGTCGGGTTCGTAGTCGAAGCTGCGAGGCAGGCGAGACACGAAGCGGATCCCCGCCGCGTCGGCGGTGGCCAGGTTGGGCTTGGTGACCAGCGCCGAGTCGGCCACCAACAGGAGCCGCTTCGGCGCGGCCAAGCCGCGCAGCGTTTCGAGCAGTTCGTGGGTCTCGGCGCCCTCGTGGCGGGCGCCGTCGGTGACCCGCGCGAACAGGGGAATGCCCGTGGCGGTGGTGGCGTGGGCGACCTTGAGTTGGCGGCGATGGGCCTGGCGGTCCGAGGAATGGCCGAACCCGATGCGGGGCGCGTCGGGGTCCTGGTCGGCGTAGGCGCCGCAGAACGCCACCGACGTGAAGTCCCAGTGGAGCCGGGCCGCACCCGCGCCGTAGGAACCGATGGCGGCCAGGGCCACAGCCGACGCGATCTCATCGAGCCGAGGCGCGAGCGCGTCGAGCGCCCGGCCGAGGCGGTCGTCGTTCAACAGCGCGCCTGGTGTGCCCAGCCACTCGTTGGTCCCGTAGGCGTTGGCCCAACCGGCTACGTCGTACAGCGGGCGGGGCGCGGTCAGCCGGTTGGCCACCAACGCGGCGATCACCTCGCCGTGGGTGAGCCGGGCGCGGCCCCGCATCGGGCAGGCCCGGTCCACGACGCCGGCCACGCCCAGGCGGGCCAGCACCGGGGCCACCAACGGCAGGGCGCCGACCAGGTAGCGGCCGGGCGCCGGGTCCAGCCGGGTGAACGCCGCGGCCAGGTTGTCGAGCGCGCCGGAGTCCTTCAGCCGATCCCGGCGGCCGAGGTTTGCCACAACACGATGACGGACCTTGCCGTCGTCGTCGCGGTAGCCCTCCACGATGTGCACGTATTCGTAGAGTCGCCCACCCTGCCGCACCTTCTGCACCCGGACAAACATTTCCCCAACATCATACGACCGCAGATCCCTCCTGTGGTGGATCCCCGCTAGCTCCGACAGCCAGGCTTTCCCCAACACCACCCGGTCCCGCCAGCGACGGGAACAACACCACCAGCGCTCCTGACCAGCAAAGACGAGGCCCGCCACACCCCCACAACCCGATCACAACTTGGCCCTCACCCCAACGGTGCGGAATACGGGGCTAGT
>JBOGIE010000411.1:0-1995 GCA_050742435.1 Acidimicrobiales bacterium
ACACCCTCCGCCCGGTCCCGCCCCGCCTCGTCGCCCTGGCCAACAACTGGTACCACCTGGGCGCCACCGGCCGGATGGACGAGGGTTCGGTGCGGGCCGAGATTGCCGGCTTCGACCGGGTGGCCGCCCGCCACCGCCTGGCCCTCGACTTCTTCTGCCTGGACGACGGCTGGGAGGGCGAGTACGGCGACACGACCGGCCTGTGGGGGCGCATGGCGCCGTCCCGCTTCCCGTCCGGCATCGAGCCCCTCGGCCGCCGCATCGGCCTGTGGTTGAGCGCCATGGGGGGCTACGGCGACCGCCGCCTGGCCCGCCTGGCCTGGGCCGAGGCCCACGGGCTGGAGATCGACCGCCCGGCCGGCGTCCTCTGCGCCTACGGCCGCGCCTACCGGGCCCACCTGGCCGAGGTCCTCACCCGCTGGACGGAAGCCGGCGTGGGCTACTGGAAGCTCGACGGCGTGCGCTTCGACTGCCAGGAGCCCGACCACGGCCACCCCGTGGGCCCCGGATCCCGGACGGCCCAGGTCGACTCCTTCCGCGCCCTGGTCGACGGCATCCGCGCCGTGCGGCCCGACGCGGTGGTGGCCTTCACCATCGGCTCGCACCCGTCGCCGTGGTGGCTGTCGACGGTGGACTTCCTGTGGCGGGGCGGCCTGGACGACACCGCCGCCGACCAGCCCGGCACCCGCCTCGACCGCTTCGACACCTATGTCGACTCGTGCCTGCACGTCGACCGCCCCGCCGCCCTGCCCGTCTCGGCCCTGGTGGCCTTCAGCATGGTGGAGCCGCCGACCGGTGGCTACCGCGACGAGGCCTCCGGTCCCGAGGGCTGGGCCCGCCACTGCTGGCTGGCCGCCGGCCGGGGCACCCTCCACCACGACCTGTACGTGTCGCCCGACTCCCTGTCGGACGGCGAGTGGGCGGTCCTGGCCGAGGCCCTGGCCTGGGCCCGCGGGCGACAGCACGTCCTGGCCCGCAGCCGGATGGTGCTGGGCGACCCCCGCGCCGGCCAGGTCTACGGCTTCGTGGCCCGCAAGGGCGGCGAGGCCGTGGCCTGCCTGCGCAACCCCTCGGCCGAGGCCCGTCCCCTCGACCCCGACTGGCCCACGCTGCTCGGCTTCCCCCCGGGAATGCCCCTCGACCTCACCCCCCGCTACGGCGACCTCGACGCCCTCGCCCCCTTCGGGGTCACCGTCGTCGACGTGGCAGCACGCTGATGCGCCCCGCCTACTGGCGCGCCACTTCACGCCCTCACCACCGGGTCTGGCATGCCTGCGGTGCGAGGTGGTGCACGGTCTGCACGGCGGCACGGCGTCAGGGGGGTGGACCGAGAAGCCCGGCCGCCCGGTCTCGCTCGGTTTTGGCCCGGTGGTGGGGCCAGCAACGGGCCCGCAGGTTGTCGTAGGACGTGGGGCCGCCGTGGGCGACGGGATCGACATGGTCCCACTCCAGTCCGTAGCGGCGACCGCATCCGGGCTCGACGCACTCCACCCCGTCGAAGTGCGGCGGCTGTCCGAGCTCAAGCGCCGTTCGCAACTCGGCGGGGATGTGGCGGCCGAGGTGGGCCACGGTGTCGATCCGCACGCCGTCGTGGAGCAGGACCTTGACGAACGCATCCGCGGCCAGCCGGCGTACGACCGGCACCGGCACCGGACCACCTCCCACGATGTGGCACGGCTCCCGCTCGTGGGCGTGCCCCCTGCGGAATGCGGCAATGTCGCAGACGAGCACGAGATCGGTGGACCCCCGCTTCGCCGTGCCGTCGCCCCGCAGCATGGCGACCAGGGCGTCGGCGGCGTGGGCCGTGCGGGGCTCAGGGTCCTTGGTGGCGCGGCGGATGCGGTCGGTCTCCGTGTCGAGGCGGTTCATCAGTGGTACACCGACCTCGGGCGGGAGCGCCCCGGCCACGCGGATCATGCCCTCGGCGTCGCGCCAGTGGCGGAACTCACGGGCCCGGTGTTGCCGCCGGTGCAGCTCGTCGGGCCGGGTGGACGC
>JBOGIE010000412.1:0-1992 GCA_050742435.1 Acidimicrobiales bacterium
GCCACACCGCGGCGACAACGATGGCCGCCAGGGCGACCAGCACCGGCGGGTCGTCCCACCGGCGGGAGGGAACGAGGGGGCCAGCGGTGTCGAGGTCGGCGTCCTCCAGCGTGGGGTTCATCTCGGGGTGCTGCGCCCGCCGGTGCAGGGGGCACCCGGCTCCGGCGTCTGGGGGCCGACACGGAAGGCCCGTAGGAACGCGTCGAGGGCCGGGTCGGCGGCCGAGTCCAGGGCCAGCTGGCGACCCCAGGCCGATGCCACCACGGGTGACGCCAGCTCGCCGTCCCAGGCGCTGACCAGGACGTGGCTCTGGCTGGTCGCCAGGCGTCGCAGGATGTCGGTCTGGTCGGCAGCCAGACCGGGTCGGTAGGTGATCCACACCGCACCGTGCTCGAGGGAGTGGACGCCCCGCTCGGCGTCGATGGCCTCGGCGTAGAAGCCGCAGTTCTGCCACGTCGCGTCGTGGTTGCCGCCCACCGGCGGGGTCTGTGGGTAGGCCACCGGGCCGCTGACGTGGTCGCGGGAGGCAACGTCGAAGGTGCGGACGCCAGCGGGTGCGCTCGAGGGAGGGGCAGCCCGATCGTCGATGCCGCCTGCGTCATTGCCACCTCCGGTCCAGGCCACGAGGCCGACCACCGCCGCCAACGCAGCCGCCATGAGCCCCACGACAAGGGCCTGGCGACGGGCGCGGGACCGTCGTGGCGGAGCGGTCGGCGTCGCCGGCGCCCGGGTGACCCGGTCAGCCACGGCCCCTACGCGCGGCGATCCGACCGGCAGACACCTGCTGGAACATCGCACGGCGGGGGCCGCGGAAGGACAGCGGCGCGGGAGGGCCAAACAGCATGGCACCGACAGTAGGGGGGCTGAGACGGCTGCTAGCGGCAGGGGTCAGGGCTTCCCCATCCCGGCCTGCAAACCCGCGCTGGAGGGCACCCGACCGGGACGGTCCGTGCGTGAGTTTGGTGAGCGCTGCTCGTTGCGGACCATGCGGAGGAAGACCACGGACACCATGGCGATGATGAGGCTGCCCTCGACCACCTCCATGATCGTGCCGGCCCACTGCTGGTCGTCGAGGGCGTCGATGCCCCACAGCCGGGGGAACTCCTCATAGACCCGGTACGGCACACCCTGGGCCCAGATCAGCGACGAGCCGACCACCGAGGGCACCAGGGACTGAGCGAACACATAGACCATCTGGTGAACCGGCGCCGACAGTCTCGGCGCTTCGGGCAGCGGGCCGAGCAGGGGCCACCACACCAGCACCGAGGCCAGGACCAGAGCGGTGTGCTGGGCGAAGTGGGCCGGACCGGAGCGCACGGCGGCGGTCACGAAGGATGGCAGATGGGTGGCCACGGTCACGGCGCTGAACACGAGAACCGCGGCCCAGGGCCGCACCAGCTGGCGGAACAGGCCCATCACCGGCCGCAGCAGCCACCGCCACAGCCACGGCGGCGTACCCAGGATGAACAGCGGCGGAAGGACCAGGGTGTACACCGAGTGCTGCAGCATGTGGACGCTGTAGAGGTAGCCCTCGGCCAGGTCGTGGACGGGCCAGTCTGAGAACGCCCACAGGGCTGCGATGCCGGCGACGAGGAACCCGGCCTGGCGCCGGGACCAGGCCGGCTCGCCTGGCGGTAGGACGCGGGGACCGAGACGGGTCAGTGCCAGCCAGTAGGCGAGGACGAGCACGGCGACGAAGGCGACCACGTCGGGGTGAAGATGCGGCGTCAGCGGCGAGGCGGTGGGGTCGCCGTGGGCCAGCATCATGGCGTCGCGTCGACGGTGGTAATCGCCGGCGCCTCTGCGCCACAGCACCCGTCGGCGCAGGCGCCGGCCGCCACCTGGGCCTCCGGGGGCTTCTGAGACGTGGGCTCGTCTGCTTGCGGGGCAGCGGCAGTGTCCGCGAAGGCTCGGCGACGTCCGGCCCGCACGCCGTTGGCGATGACCACCACCTCGGCCAGCTCGTGGATGGCCACCACCGCGGCCAGACCC
>JBOGIE010000413.1:0-1986 GCA_050742435.1 Acidimicrobiales bacterium
CCCCACCGCGGTGAACAGCACCGTCCGCCGGCGGGCGGCCAGGGCGTCGTCGGGGTCCGGGGGAGCGGGCTGGGCCACCCTCCTAGTATGCGGGGCGGTGGATCTCCTCGAGCACGCGGGCAAGCGCGTCCTGGCCGCCCACGGCGTCCACGTCCCCATCGGCCACCTGGCGGTCGATGGCGGCCAGGCCGTGGCCGCGGGCGACGCCATCGGCTACCCGGTCGTGGTCAAGGCCCAGGTACCGGTCGGGGGGCGGGGCAAGGCGGGGGGCATCAAGGTGGCGGCCGACGCCGCTGAGCTGGCCGCCGGAGCGTCGGCCGTGCTCGGGATGTCGATCAAGGGCCACGTCGTGCGCAAGGTCTGGGTCGAGGAGGCGCTCACCGCGGCGCGGGAGTGCTACTTCTCCTTCACCTTCGACCGGGCGGCCAAGCTCCACCTGGGCATGCTCTCGGCCAAGGGCGGCATGGACATCGAGCAGGTGGCGGTCGAGTCCCCCGAGGCCATCCACCGCTTCCATGTCAATCCGCTCGAGCGGCTGTCCGAGGCCGATGCCGCCACCGCGGTGGAGGCGGCCGGGATCGTCGGCGACGCCGCCGCCCCCATGGCCCAGGTGCTGGTGAGCCTGTACGACGCCTACGTGGCCGAGGACGCCGAGCTGGTGGAGATCAACCCCCTTGCCGTGGTGGCCGACGGTCGGGTCCTGGCCATGGACGCCAAGGTCACGCTCGACGACAACGCCCTTTTCCGCCACCCCGGCTGGGAGGAGTGGCGCGACCTCGACAGCCTCGATCCCCGCGAGCGCGCCGCCCGGGAGAAGGGGCTCACCTACGTGGGCCTGGACGGCAGCGTGGGCATCATCGGCAACGGGGCCGGGCTGGTCATGAGCACCCTCGACGTGGTCAGCCAGGTGGGCGGCCGGGCGGCCAACTTCCTCGACGTGGGCGGTGGCGCGTCGGCCGACGTCATCACCGCCGCCCTGGAGGTGGTCAACGCCGACCCCGCGGTGCAGGCCATCTTCGTCAACATCTTCGGGGGCATCACCCGGGGCGAGGAGGTGGCCAAGGGCATCGTCGAGGCCCTGAGCCGGGTCGACCTGCGCAGCCCCATCGTGGTGCGGTTGGACGGGACCAACGCCGAGGAGGGGCGGGCGATCCTCGCGTCGCACGAGTCGGACCGGCTGGTGTCGCGCCCCACCATGCTCGAAGCGGCCCGCACCGCCGTGGACCTGGCTGCCGGCCCGCCCTCGTGAGCATCCTGGTCGACGGGTCGACACGCGTCCTGGTCCAGGGGCTGACCGGCAGCCAGGGGCGGTTCCACGGGTTGCGCAACCGGGCGTACGGCACGTCGGTCGTGGCCGGGGTCACCCCCGGCAAGGGCGGCGACGACGTGGACGGGATCCCGGTGTTCGACAGCGTGGCCGATGCGGTGGCGGCCACCGGCGCTGACGCCAGCCTGGTCTTCGTGCCCGCCCGGGCCGCGGCGGCGGCGGTGATCGAGGCGGGCGAGGCCGGGGTGGCCCTGGTCGTGTGCATCACCGAGGGCATCCCCCTGCACGACGAGGCCCGGGCCTTCCACCATCTGGCCCGGAACTGCCCCGGCACCCGCCTGCTCGGCCCCAACTGCCCCGGGGTCATCTCGCCGGGCAAGGCCAACCTCGGGATCACCCCGGGCGAGATCGCCCTGGCCGGGGGGCCGGTCGGCGTGGTGAGCCGGTCGGGCACGCTGACCTACCAGGCCCTGCACGAGCTGACCCGCAACGGCATCGGCCAGACCACGTGCGTGGGCATCGGGGGCGACCCCGTTCCCGGCACCGGGTTCATCGACTGCCTCCGGCTCTTCCAGGCGGACCCGGAGACCGCGGCGGTGATCCTGATCGGTGAGATCGGCGGGGCCGACGAGGAGGCGGCGGCCCAGTTCATCGCCGAGGAGATGGACAAGCCGGTCGTGGCCTACGTGGCCGGCGTGACCGCCCCCCCGGGCCGGCGG
>JBOGIE010000414.1:0-1972 GCA_050742435.1 Acidimicrobiales bacterium
GGGCCAACGTGGCCGCCCTGGACGAGGACGCCGAGAGCGTGCTCACCGGAAACAGCGGCCGGCCCCCCGGGTGCGCCCTCGTCCTCCTGAACGCCTGCACGGGGAACGGGGTGACGTGGCTGGTGCTGCAGCCGCTGGACTGCGGCACCTTGTCGGTGTTCTTCGCCGTCCCCGGGCGGACGTCGGCCCAGAACATCTGGTTCGACTGCGACCTGAACGTCTCCTCGTCGCTCAGCCTCACGGCCACCGACGCCAACATCGTCGTCACCGGCCAGCTGACCGTGAGCGGCAACCTCACCATCACCGACCCCCGCAAGGTCTACGTGGGCGGCCGGGCGACGGGGAACAAGGTCGGGGTCGACCTCACGTCGGGCGGCATCCTGGGCCTCAACCTGGGCGGGGCGGCGGCGTGCAGCGACCGGACCGACGCAGGCCACGCCAACCGCTTCGTCCTGGGCCACGGATCGTTCAAGGTGGGCTCGGGCGCCTCGGCCCGGATGTGCCAGACGTTCACCTACCTGGCCAGCGGCTACGACAAGGTGCCGACCAGCGACGGCGCCCTGCCCTGCACCAACCCGTGTGCCAGCTACACGGGCACGATCAGCGTGTCGAGCGGTTCGTTCGTCGACCTGTCGGCGCCCAACGAGATCACCGGCCGCCTGCCCGACGCCGCCGAGCTGGCCACCACCAACCCCTTCGAGGACCTGGCCCTGTGGACCGAAGCGGGCGGGAACAACAACGGCCTGGCCGGGGGGGCGGCCACCAAGCTCCGCGGCGTCTTCTTCATGCCCAACGCCGACGCCTTCAACCTCACGGGTGGCGGGTCGCTGCCGATCGACCTGAGCGCCCAGTTCGTGAGCACCAGCCTCAAGGTGACGGGCGGCGCCACCGTGAACCTGGTGCCCAACCCCGAGGACTCGATCCCGGTGACCGTCTACACGACGCTCCTGGTCCGGTAGCGATGTTCTGAGGCGCTCAACCATCCGGCCGGTATTGCCGATAAGGGGAGAGAGTCCGATAACGACGCCGCAGACCTTTCGCGCCCTGCCGGTGGAGCAACGAGGTGAACCTTTGCGAAACCAGATGACGAGGAGGACGAGAGCAGCGCTGGTGGCGGGGGTCACGCTCTTCGTCGCCGGAGGGGGCGGTGCCGCCTACCTCAGCAGCCGGAGCGAGTCCGGCGGTGGCCGGAGCGTGGCCACCAGCAAGGTCACCGCGTACTACGCGGCCACGCCGGTCGAGGTGGGCACCGCCGCCTCGACCGCGCTGGCCCAGGGCGCCATCCGGCCCCGCGCCGTCCAGGAGACCGAGCGGCCCGCCAACGCGGTCACCGACCCCACCCAGCTGTCCGGCCGGGTGGCGGGCGCGGCCATCCCGGCCGGGGCGCTGGTCACGACCGACATGTTCCCCGACCCCCAGACGCGCATCGGCACCGTCGTCATCCCGCCCGGCAAGCGCGCCCTCGCCCTGGAGCTGAACCCGGTGGCCGGCGTGGCCGGCTTCGCCGGGGCGGGCGACAAGATCGACGTCTACGGCGTGGCCAGCGAGAACGGCAGCCCCACCGTGCGCCTGGTGCTCCAGGGCATCGACGTGCTGAACGTGAACGGCGCCGGCCTCCCCGCCGCCCAGGGCCAGCCCGGGAGCCCCAACCTGATCTACCTGCTGGCCGTGACCCCGGTCGAGGCCGAGCGGCTCATCTACCTGAACGAGTTCGAGAAGCTCTACTTCGACCTGGTGCCGAAGGGCGAAGGCCCGGTGCGGACACCAGGAGCCGGCGCGGCCGGCGCCCTCGCCGTCTAGGAGCACCCCCATGCGCACCCCCAAGCTGCTCGTCCTGGACGAGACCGAGGAACTGAGCGTGCAGGTCCAGCGGGTCGGTGGCACGCTGCGGCCCCGCCCGGGCGTGGTGTGGTGCGACAGCTTCGACCGGTTGGGCGAGGTGGCGGCCGAGGGTGGTCCGTTCGACGTCCTC
>JBOGIE010000415.1:0-1958 GCA_050742435.1 Acidimicrobiales bacterium
ACCAGCGCGCATGCCGCTGCCGGCCAGCGGCGAGCCACGCCTACCTGGTGAAGCCGTGCTGCTGGAGCCACTCCTTGGCCAGCGTCTCCGGGTCGGCCTTGTCGACGTCGGCCCGGCGGTTCAGCTGGATGAGGTCGTCGGTGGTCAACGCCGCCGAGACCCGGTTGAGGGTCGACTCGATGGTGTCGTCGAGGACGTCCTTGCGGATGGCGGGGATGAGGTTGTCGGCCGTCTGCAGCCGCTTGTCGTCCTCGAGCACCACGAGGTTCGGGTCCGCCACGGCCGCGCTGCTGGTGAAGACCAGCCCCACGTCGATGTCGCCCGCCCTGAGCGCCTCGATGGTCCTGGGCCCCCCCGAGTCGAGCGGGCGGAACGTCTCGAACTTCAGCCCATACGTCCCTTCCAGCCCCGGCTGGCAGAAGGGCCGGGTGGGGCACTCCGGGCCCGCGCCCAGGGTCATCTGGCCGGCGTGAGGCGCCAGGTCGGACAGCCTGCGCAGGCGCAGGCGGTCGGCCGTGGCCCGGGTGACGGCGAAGGCGTTCTGGTCGGTGGCGGGGGACGGCTGGAGCGCGGTCAGGCCCATCGGATCGAGCCGGGCCCGCAGCTTCTCCACGCTCTCCTCGACGTTGCCGCTGGCCTCGCCCGCGTTCCTGTTGACGAACTCGAGCATCGTGCCCACGTACTCGGGCACGAGGTCGATACCGTTGTTCCGGCCGCCCTGCTGCAGCGCCGGCAGGTAGATCTCCCGCTGGCCCAGGCCCGAGCGCACGGTGACCTGGTAGCCCTCGGCCTGGAGGGCGCCGGCGTACATGTTGGCCACGATCACGCTCTCGGAGAACGGGGCCGAGCCGATGACCACCGTCTTGTTGGCGTTGGCCGCCGTGTCGCCGTCGTCGCCGTCGGACCCGCAGGCCGCGCCGAGAAGCGAAACCAGGACCACGGCCACGACCGTGCGGGCACGGGATGAACGCAGGAGCACTTCTTCCTCCTTGTCAGGTGGTCAGGTGGTGACCGGCGCAGGGGCGTCCGCCACCCGGGCCCGGGCTCGAGGCCGGCGCAGACCTTCGGAGACGACGGCCCGCTGGACGCGGCCCAGGATCAGCTCGGTGGCCAGGGCCAGCAGGGCGATGAGCAGCGCCCCGGCCAGGATCTGGGGATTGTCCCGCTGGCCGAAGCCGTCGACGATGAAGCGTCCCAGTCCACCCCACGCGGTCACCGCCGCCAGGCTAGCGGTGGCCACCACCTGCACCGCGGCAGTGCGGATCCCGGCCATGACGAGGGGCAGGGCGATGGGCACCTCCACCCGCCACAGCAGCTCGGCACCGGTCATGCCCATGCCCCGCGCCGCCTCCACCACGTCCCGGTCGACGCCCCGCATGCCGATGTAGGCGTTCGTGACCAACGGCGGCACGGCCAGGGCCACCAGGGCGACGAAGGCCGGGCGGGCTCCGAATCCCGGCCAGCCACTGAGACCGATGGCCTGCTGGGTCAGGGCCAGGATGGCCAGGGACGGGACGGCCCGCCCCACGTTGGCCAGGTTGATGGCCACCGCCCCACCCCGCCCGCGGTGGCCGAGCCAGATGCCCAGTGGAAGGGCGAGGAGGATGGCGGCCGCCACCGCGGCGCCCGACATGGCCACGTGCTCGAACAGGCGGTGGGGGACGCCGAAGTCGCCCCGCCAGTGCTCGGCGTTGGTGAACCACTCGACGGTGTCGGCGACGATGCTCACGCCGCCTCTCGCCGCCGGGACCACGGCGCCAGCAGGCGGGCGGCCCCGGCCAGGCCCACGTCGGCCAGCACGGCCAGGGCCACCGAGCCGACCGATCCCACGACCAGCGGACTGCGGAAGTCGCGGTTGATGCCCTCGATGATCAGGGCGCCCAGCCCGCCCTGGCCGATGAGGCCGGTGACCGTGACCAGCCCGATGGTTGTCACCGTGGCGATCCGGATGCCGGCGA
>JBOGIE010000416.1:0-1939 GCA_050742435.1 Acidimicrobiales bacterium
TTCTCCACCGGCGTGCAGGCCACGCCCGCCTGGGTGAGGGCGGTGGCCGTGCCGCCACTCGAGACCAGCTCCCATCCCAGGCGCTCCAGACCCCGGGCGAGGTCCACCAGGCCGGTCTTGTCGTAGACCGAGAGCAGGGCCCTCATGAGATGAATGCTCGGATCGTCTCCGGGTACAAGCGGTGCTCGACCTCCTTGATGCGTTCGTGCAGGGTTTCCGGCGTGTCGCCTTCGAGGACGGGCACCGCCTCCTGGGCCAGGATCGGCCCGCTGTCGACCTCCAGCGTGGCCACGTGGACCGTGCAGCCCGTCACCTTCACGCCTGCGGCCAGGGCGTCCTCGACGGCATGGGCACCGCGGAAGGCCGGCAGCAGGGACGGGTGGGTGTTCAGCACCCGGCCGTCGAAGGCGTCGAAGACGGGCTTGTCGAGGATGGTCATGAACCCCGCCATCACCACCACGTCGACGTCGTTTTCGACCAGGGCGTCGACCACCTCGTGGGTGAAGGCCATCCGGTCGGGGCGGCGGGGCACGATGCGGGCCGGCACGCCGGCCGCCTCGGCGATCTCCGTGGCCCGGCAGGGACGGTCGACCACGACCGCCACCACGGGGAGGCCGGCTCGCAGGATCGCCTCCAGGTTGCTACCTCCTCCGGAGGCAAGCACGCCGATGCGCATCACCGGCACCGTATCTCCCTTTCGTGGCACTGTTAGCGGACTTCGGCTCCAGCGGAGAGGGATTGGCACTCAGCGACTTCCCACACGGTGAACGGGTGGTGGTGACGGGCGGCGGCCTCCTCCTTGTCGACCTGTTCTTCTTTCCCTGGCACCGCAGCGCGCTGGCCGGGCTGCTGGGCGGCGACTCCACCCGAACCGCGCTCCAGGACCCGAACGCCCTTCAGGGCACCCTCGCGTTCCTGATCACCGTCGGCATGGTGGCCCAGGTCATCCTGGGCCGCTCGGGGTCGATGCGGCCGAACCCGACCCTGGTCAAGCTTCAGCCGGCGGCGGGCGCCGCCGTGTTCGCCATGCTGGCCTGGAAGCTGGCCAGCGAGATCTCCGCCCTGTCCGTGGGGGCCTACCTCGGCATCATCCTCGGCCTGGTCGTGGCCTACGGCGGGCTGGCCATGGGCCAGGGCTGGCACAAGCCGCCCTGGCGGTAGGCGGTCTGGCTGGGGTCGTCAGCGGTGCCAGGCGGCGGCCAGCTCCTGGCAGACCACGCACACGGGCAGGCGGCTGGGGTCGGCGTGGGGGTGGAACAAGGTGCCGCACAGCGCCTTCACCGCCCGACCCTGCTTTCGGGCCGCGGCCAGCTCGTCGTTGCGGGCGTAGTGGGCCAGGTCGTCGTCGTCGCCGTCGTCGACTGCGGGCAACGAGACGTCCGGCGCGACATCCGTCACGGGGTGACCGTCTCCAGCCCTGCGGGGTAGGACCCGGTCTTGGCCCTCCAGGCCTCGGCCGCCCCCCGCTGGGCGACGAGGCGGGTGACGGCCATGGCCACGCCCGAGGCCGCGGCCCACGTCAGCGCCTCGGACCAGCGGGTGCTGGGCGCGGCCGGGTTGGTGGGCGGGTTCCCGCCCCTCGTCCTCCGCCAAACGGCCCGTAGCGCGGCGCGGGTGGCCGAGCCGGCGGCGATCCCGGCCACCGACCCCACCGCTTTCCAGAGCAGTCGTCGATCCATCGGAGTCGATTGTGCCCGATGGGCCGAACCCGAACCCCGGTTCGCATCGGGGGGAAGGGGGTAGGAGGGGTTGGATCACTCTCAAGAAGCGGGAGCACGGTGGCGTTGCCGAGTGGGCGGTTGGACGGAAGCAACTGGAACTGGCGGGACGAGGCCAAGTGCCTCGGCAGCGATCCCGCGCTCTTCTTTCCCCTGGGCATGACCGGGGAGCCCCTGGCTCAGGCGCAGGCGGCCAAGCGGATCTGCCACACCTGCCCGGT
>JBOGIE010000417.1:0-1936 GCA_050742435.1 Acidimicrobiales bacterium
TGGCCGAGGTCGTCAGCCGCTGGACCGGCATCCCCGTGTCCAAGCTGATGGAGGGCGAGGTGGCCAAGCTCGTCCGCATGGAGGAGGTCCTCCACCAGCGGGTCATCGGCCAGGACGAGGCCGTGTCCGCCGTGGCCAACGCCATCCGGCGCTCCCGCAGCGGTCTCTCGGACCCGAACCGGCCCATCGGCTCGTTCCTGTTCCTGGGCCCCACGGGCGTGGGCAAGACCGAGCTGGCCCGGTCGCTGGCCGACTTCCTGTTCGACGACGAGCGGGCGATGATCCGCATCGACATGAGCGAGTACCAGGAGAAGCACACCGTCTCCCGTCTGATCGGTGCGCCTCCGGGCTACGTCGGCTACGACGAGGGCGGCCAGCTCACCGAGGCCGTCCGCCGCCGCCCGTACGCGGTCGTGCTCCTGGACGAGATCGAGAAGGCCCACATGGAGGTCTTCAACGTCCTGCTCCAGCTGCTCGACGACGGTCGTTTGACCGACGGTCAGGGCCGCACGGTGGACTTCACCAACGTCGTGCTGATCATGACGTCGAACCTGCCCGGCGACCCGGCCGACTTCTTCCGGCCCGAGTTCCTCAACCGGATCGACGAGATCGTGCGCTTCCGGTCGCTCACCGAGGCCGACATCGAGCGCATCGTCCACATCCAGCTCCGCCACCTGGCCGAGCGCCTGGCCGCCCGCCGCCTGGGGCTGGACGTCACCGACGAAGCCGCGGCCTGGCTGGCCCGGGCCGGCTACGACCCCAGCTACGGGGCCCGGCCCCTCAAGCGGCTCATCCAGCGCCGCATCTCCGACCCCCTGGCCCTGGCCCTCCTCGAGGGCCGGTACTCCGAGGGCGACGTCGTGCACGTGGACGTCGCCGGCGACGAGCTGGTCCTGAAATAACCTGAACTGGTGACGCTGAACGGCGCCTGGCGCGGTTGAACGTCACCAGTTCGCCCCAGATCGAGGCCGCCCTGGCCAAGCTGGGGGGCGAGCGGCGGGACGGGCAGATCCGGATGGCGGAGGCCGTGGCCGCCGCGGTGAAGCAGGAGCGGCCCCTGGTCGTGCAGGCCGGGACCGGGACGGGCAAGACGTGGGCATACCTGGTCGGGGCCCTCCTCGACGGCGACCACCGCAAGGTGGTCATCGCCACCGCCACCAAGGCGCTCCAGGACCAGCTGGCGGGCAAGGATCTCCCCGCCCTGGCCGCGACGGGCCTGCGCCCCGGGTTGACCTGGGCGGTCCTCAAGGGCCGGAGCAACTACCTGTGCCGGCAGGCGGCGGCCGAGGCGTCCCGGGACGCCGACACGCCGGCGCTGCCCGGCGTGGACGGCCGGGGCATCGGCGGGGAGATCACCAAGCTGCTGGTCTGGGCCGAGAAGAGCGAAACCGGCGACCGCGCCGAGCTGGACTTCGAGCCCCGCCCGCAGGCGTGGTCCTCGGTGAGCGTGGGATCCGAGGAGTGCCCGGGCGCCCAGACCTGCCCCAGCGGCGACACCTGCTTCGCCGAGGCCGCCTACGAGCGGGCTCGCCAGGCCGACGTGCTGATCGTGAACCTCCACCTTCTCGGCGCCCACGTGGCGTCGGGAGGCTTCGTGCTTCCCGAGCACGACGTGGTCATCCTCGACGAGGCGCACGAGACCGAGGACGTGCTGTGCGGCGCCCTCGGCGTGACGCTGACCCCCGGCCGGATCAGCGCCATCGCCCGCCTGGTCCCCGGTAGCGCGCTGGTCCGACACCGCGACGGTTTCGACCGGGCCATCACGCCCCTCGCCGGCAGGCGTCTGGCCAAGGGGGCCAAGGCCGAGCCGGCCGTGGCCGAGGCCCTCGCCGACCTGGCCCAGGTGATCCGCGAGGAGCGCGGGCCCCTGCGGAGCGGGCCCCAGGGCGAGACGGCCGACCAGAAGGCCCGCCGCGAACGCGCCGCCAAGGCCCTC
>JBOGIE010000418.1:0-1932 GCA_050742435.1 Acidimicrobiales bacterium
CATCTGCGTGGCCACCACCTCCTGAACCCCGACCGGGCCGGGCCCGCGTAGCCTGGCCTCGATGTTCGAACGCCTGGCCGGCCTGGAGAAGGAGTACGAGGACGTCCTGGCCCGCCTGTCGGAGCCCAACGTCTTCGCCGACCAGCGCGCCTACGTCGCCCTGTCCCGGCGGCTGAAGGAGCTCGAGCCCATCGTGCTGGCCTTCCGCGAGCACCGGACCACGGCCGACGACCTGGAGGCGGCCAGGGAGATGCTGGGGGGGTCCTCGGGCGAGGACCGCGCCTTCCTCGAGGCCCAGATCGACGAGGCCGAGGCCACCCTGGCCCGCCTGGACGAGGAGCTCAAGGTCCTGCTCCTGCCCCGCGACCCCAACGACGACCGCAACGTGATCGTGGAGATCAGGGGGGCCGAGGGCGGGGAGGAGGCCAACCTCTTCGCCAAGGACCTGTACGAGATGTACGCCCGCTACGCCGAGCACCGCGGCTGGAAGCTGGAGGTGCTGGGCGCCGACCCGTCCGACATGGGCGGGTTCAACGAGATCACCTTCCTGCTCAAGGGCGACGACGTCTGGATGCGCATGAAGCACGAAGGGGGCCCCCACCGGGTCCAGCGGGTGCCGGTGACGGAGTCGCAGGGCCGGATCCACACCAGCTCGGCCACGGTCACGGTGCTGCCCGAGGCGGCCGAGGTCGACGTCCACATCGACATGAACGACCTCAAGGTCGACGTGTACCGCTCGACCGGCCCGGGCGGGCAGTCGGTCAACACCACCGACTCCGCGGTGCGCATCACCCACCTGCCCACCGGCCTGGTGGTGGCCATGCAGGACGAGAAGAGCCAGATCCAGAATCGGGCCAAGGCCCTCCAGGTCCTGCGGGCCCGGCTGCTCAAGGCCGAGCAGGACCGCCAGGCGGCCGAGATGTCGGTGGCCCGGCGGGGCCAGATCGGCACCGGCGGCCGGTCGGAGAAGATCCGGACCTACAACTACAAGGAGAACCGGGTCACCGACCACCGCATCGGCCTCACCCTGTACCACCTCGACCGGGTGCTCCAGGGTGACCTCGACGAGCTGGTCGACGGCCTCCTCGCCGACGAGCGGGCCCGCCAGCTCCAGGGTCAGGAGTCGTAGAACCGGCTGACGTCGCCCTCGTAGGGCCGGGCCGCCGTACCGGCCAGCACCTGTCCCGGTTCGGTGTCGTCCAGGACGGTGGCCCCTGCGCCCACCAGGCAGTCGTCGGCCACGGTCACGCCGTCCCGCACGGTGGCGTGGATGCCCAAGAAGCACCGCCGCCCGATGCTCGTGTGGCCGGCGACCGCGGCACCGGGGCCCACGAAGGAATGGTCGCCGATCGAGGAGTGGTGGCTGACGTGGGCGCCGCTCCAGAGGATGACGTCGTGGCCGATGGTGGCGAACGGCTCGACGATGGCGCCGGCCAGGATCAGGCAGTTGTCGCCGACGGCACCGGTCTGCACCACCGCCCGCGAGCTGACGTAGGTGAGCATGCGGTACCCCATGGCCCTGGCTTCGTCGTAGAACCGGCTCCGGAGCCGGTTCATCCGGTCGTAGCCCACGGCCACGAACATCCGGTGCTCGGCCGGGGGATAGCGGCGGGCCACCTCGTCGAAGGGCACGAGGGGACGGCGGAGGAACGACCCGCCCCCGAGCCGGTCGGCCGTGGCCGTGAAGGCCACCACGTCGTAGGCGGAGTCGACGGTCAGGTGGTGGTCCACCAGCTCGGCCAAGGTGCCGGCCCCGAAGATCACCGCCTGGCCCCCCTCCCGGCCGGGTCCCCGGTTCTCGGCCTTCTCCATGTTCGTGATCAGCTGCGGATCCTGGCCCAGAGGCGGGACCATGCGGTGCGCTCCAACCGCACCGACAGGCGCTGGGGCCCGGCCACCTGCAGGGCGGCCCGGGCGTGGCGGCCGTCGACG
>JBOGIE010000419.1:0-1932 GCA_050742435.1 Acidimicrobiales bacterium
CCGCTCGGCCTCGGATCGGCGCGGTGATCGGCGCCATCGCCGCGGTCGGACTCGTCGCCACCGCGGCCGTGCTGGTCGGGGCGCCGAACGGCCCCTCGGCGGCGCCTGTGGTCACCGAAGTCACCCAGCCGGCCGTCACCCTCTCTCCCGTTCCCCCGCCCGCCGATGAGGTCCAGCCCGGCCCGACCACGACCCGGGCCGGGCTGGCCGCCTCGCCGACCACCACCGCCCTCGCCGCCCGTCCCTCCGGATGCCCTTCGACGAGTTCACTCCTGCAGGCCGACGTCGACGGGGACGGCTGCCCCGATGCGCTGCGCTATGCCGACGGCGTTCTCGAAGCCGGCTCCGTCCGCTGGTCCCTCGGCCATCCCGGCGACCAGGCGGCGACGGGCGACTGGTCCTGCCAGGGCGCCCGCACCATCGCCCTGTTCCGGCCCTCCACCGGTGAGCTGTTCCGCTTCGACGGGTGGGCCGGTCCTGACCAGGAGCTGACCGCCACCGCCCTGGCGCGGGTCCCGGGTGGCCAGGCCCTCCGGGCGGCCGACGTCGACCGTGACGGCTGCCACGAAGTGGTCGTCGAGCGGGCCACGGGCGCCGCCGAGGTCATCCGCCTGCCCCCGCGCCGACCATGAGGCGCCGGACCGCGGTGGTGACCCTCTGGGCGCTCGCCCTGGGCCTGGTGGCGTCCGCGCTCCAGTGGGCCGGGCACGGCGCCCTGGCCGGGCCGCCGCTGACGGATCCCGGCCGGTGGGCGGCGTGGCTCGACGGCCGAGACCCGGCGCTGGCTGCGTTCAGCCTTCTGCGCATCGTCGCCCTGGCCGGCCTCTGGTACGTCGTCGTGGTCACCGCCATCGGTTCGGTCCTCCGGGTCGCAGGTGCCGCATCGCTGGTCCGGATCACCGACCGGTTCACCGTCGCACCGATCCGTCGACTCCTGGCCGGAAGCGTCAGCCTCGGCCTGGCCGCCTCGGGCATCGCCGCGGTGGCCACGCCGGCCCTGCGGATGCCGGTTGCCGCCGCCCAGGCGGCGGCCCCGCCGGGCACCGACACCCCGCCCGCCACCGTGACCATGCGCCTGCTCGGTCCCACCGACCCGCCGGTCGCCCCCACCGTCGCCCCACCCGAGGTGGCTCCGGCCGGCACGACGGCGCGCTGGACGGTCGAGCCGGGCGAGTGCTTCTGGTCGATCGCCGAGGACGTGCTCACGGAGCGCTGGGGCCGCGCCCCCACGGACGCCGAGGTCGTGCCGTACTGGCAACGCCTGATCGAGGCCAACCGCCACGAACTGGCGCACGGGAACGACCCGGACCTGATCTTTCCCGGCCAGGTGTTCGAGGTCCCAACCCCCTAGGTGCCGCCATGGCCCCCGTACACTCCGTCCCGATGGCACACGGCCTGCCCTGGGGTGCTCCTCTCACCGAGGACGACCTGGCCACCATGCCCGACGACGGCCACCGCTACGAGCTGCTCGACGGCACCCTCCTCGTGACCCCGGCGCCCGGCGTGGGCCACCAGCGGTGCGTGACGTCGCTGATCGTTCTGCTCCATGCCGCCCGTGAACCCGGCTATGAGGTCCTGCCCGCCCCCGTTCGAGGTCCGGCTGTCCCGGCTCACCGTGCTGCAGCCCGATGTGCTGGTCGCCCGAACGGCCGAGCTGACCCCCGACCGGATCGAGGCCGCCCCCCTGCTGGGCGGTGGAAGTGCTGTCCCCGAGCACCGGCCGCATCGACCTGGGCACCAAGCGGCTGGCCTACGAGGCCGCGCGCACGCCCGCGTACTGGCTCGTCGACCCGGAAGCACCCAGCCTCACCGTCCTGCACCTGGACGAAGGGCGCTACGTGGAGCACGCGGTGGTGACTGGCGACGAGCCCTACGGCGCCACCTTCCCGTTCCCGGTCACGGTCGTCCCCGCGGAGCTCGTCGCGGACTAGC
>JBOGIE010000420.1:0-1925 GCA_050742435.1 Acidimicrobiales bacterium
GCGGTCCGGCTGTCCGGGGTGAGGCGGTGAGGACGATGCGAGTGCGCCCGCCTGCGGTCGCCGGCACCTTCTATCCGGCCGATCCGGGGGCGCTCCGCTCGGCCGTGGAGTCGGCCCTGGCCGGGGCTGCATCGCGGGTGCCGGCCGGGCCGGTGCCCAAGGCCGTCATCGCCCCCCACGCCGGCTACGTGTACTCCGCTCCGGTTGCCGCTTCGGCGTACGCCCGGGTGGTCGAGGGACGGGGGCGGATCAGCCGGGTGGTACTGGTCGGGCCGGCGCACCGGGTGTACGTGGATGGTGTCGCGGCGTCGGGCGCGGACGCCTTCGCCACGCCGCTGGGACCGGTCGAGGTGGACGTCGCCGCTCGAGAGGCGCTGGTCGAGGCCGGGCTGGTCGTGGTGCGGGACGACGTCCACGCCCCCGAGCACAGCCTCGAGGTCCACCTCCCGTTCCTGCAGATCGGCCTGGGCGACGTGGCGGTCCTGCCCTTGGCCGTGGGCGACGTCGACCCGGATCGAGTGGCGGACGTGCTCGACGCGGCGTGGGGTGGCGAGGAGACCCTGGTGGTCGTCAGCACCGACCTGAGCCACTACCTCGACCATGCCGCGGCCAGAGAGGTCGATCGCCGCACCGCAGCCTCGATCGTGGCCCGTCGTCCGGAACGGCTCCGGCGTGACGACGCGTGCGGCGTCACGGGTGTGCAGGGGCTGCTCGCCGCGGCGTCGCGTCATGGGCTGAGCGTCGACCTCCTCGACCTTCGCACCTCGGCCGATACGGCCGGCGACCCTGACCGGGTGGTGGGGTATGGAGCGTTCGTCCTTGGGTGACCTCGACGTCCTGTTCCAGCTGGCCGACCTCGGCATCCGTGCCGGGCTTGGGGGTCGGCCGGCGCCAAGGGTGGACCCTGCGTCGCTCGAGCCCGGTGTGCGCGAGCCCAGAGGCGTGTTTGTCACGCTCGAGGTCGCCGGCGACCTGAACGGCTGCATCGGCACGGTGGAGGCGGTCGAGCCGGTCGGCGCCGCCGTGCTTCGGCTGGCCTGGGCGGCGGCCTTCGCCGATCCTCGCCTGCCGGCGCTGACCGCGGCCGACTATCCCGACCTGGAGTTCAAGCTGTCGTTGATGAGCCCGCTCGAGCTGATCCCGGCCGGGTCGGAAGCCGACGTGCTGGCCCATCTCCGTCCCGAGGTCGACGGCCTGGTGATCCGCGCCGGTCCGGCGACCGCCACCTTCCTCCCCGCCGTCTGGGCCAAGGTCCCCGACCTCCTGCTCTTCCTCCGCCAGCTCGAGATGAAGGCCGGCCTGCGCCCCGGCCACTGGCCGGCGGGCGTGCAGGCGTGGCGGTACCAGGCCGAGGAGCACCGCCGCCGGGCGGCCGAGATCCCGGACCGCCGCTCCGCCGCCTGAGCGGCGCCAGGCGTCAGAAGTCGAACTCCACCCAGAAGCGCCAGAACCACCACGCCCCGGCCAGACCGACCATGGCGGTCAGGCCCAGGAGCGCGGCGAGGACCCACAGCTCGGCCCGGCGACCCGAGCTGTCCGCGGTCACGCTCTTCTGCCCGGCTCGCACCGCCCCGACGACGGCAAGGGCGCCCAGGACGAGAAGGGACACGACCATGTTCATCAGGGGGATGGTCGGCGACCACAAGGCGCGCCGCCATGGGGGCTGGCCCTCAATCGGGCCGCGGGCAATCAGCCGGCGAAGAGGAGCTCCCCGGTCGCCTGGTCGGGAGGGGCCGGACCGGCATCCTCCGGTGGTGCCGGGCCGCACCACCGCCAGGCCCCCGGACCACCCTCCAGCCGGTACCCGCAGTAGGTCTTCTGGTGGTGGTGCCAGCGGCACAGCCGGGCCAGTCGGTCGAGGGTGGTCACCTTGGTGAGGGCCCAGCCGTCCACGTGGTCGATCTCCAGGCGGTGGCGCACCGAGC
>JBOGIE010000421.1:0-1890 GCA_050742435.1 Acidimicrobiales bacterium
GGAGGGACCCGACGGCAGGGTGGTCCAAGAAGGCCTGCCTCGAACCGCCCAGCGCGTGGTGCTGGTCGGCATGGGCCCGGCACAGCCCCGCCGCGGCCGAGAGCCGCTCCCGGTCACAGCCCGCCACGAGGCAGGGCGCCGGTCCTCGCCTCGGCCGCCGCCCCGGAGTGGACGACTCGACCCCATCGTCGCCGGGCCCGGCGTCGCCGAGGCGGCGCCGGCACGCCTGGCAGAGCCGTCCCCGGCCGGTGGCCGTGGTCGAACAGCCCTCCACCCGGCACACCGGGCGCACCAGGAGCCGGTGCCCGGCCGGCGGAGCGAGAACGAGACGGCCGGGGTGCCAACCCATCTCGACCAGGAAGGCCCCGTCGATCAATGCCGTGATCCGCTCGAGCTGGCCTTGCCCGGGACCAGTCCCAATCCACCGTCCGGCAGTCGCGCCCAGCGCCCCCTGCCCCGACGCCGGGCTCACCGGTGCACGCCGTCGCTCGCCCGGGGCGTCGGCACCGCCTCAATGGCCCGCCGGAGCCGGGCCGGGTCGGGATGCATGTAGACCTGGGAGGAGGCCATGGAGCGGTGGCCGAGAAGCTCGGCGATCTCATCCAGCGCTCCACCGGCGTCGGCCAGGTTGCTGGCGAAGGCGTGGCGCAGCTGGTGGGGTGCCACCGCAGCGTCAAGGCCGGCGCGTTTGGAGGCCGCCCGCAGCACCTCGTTGATGGCGTCGGGACGCATCGGAGCGCCGAGCGGCTCTCGGAACAGGTTCACAGCACGAAGTCGCTGTTGGTGGCCTCGGGATGCTCGAGCCGCTCCAGGGTGTAGGTGTCGAGCGCCCGGACCACCATCGAGTCGAGGGGCACGACGCGTTGGCGACGTGACTTCGCCCACGCCTGGTTCGGGTTGTCACGGCGGGTGACGTGCACGTGGGCGCCTTCCACCTCACAGCCCAGGCGCCGGGAGTCCCCGGCGGCGTGGAGGTCACTTCGCCGCAGCCCGCACAGCTCGCCCCGGCGCAGCCCGGCCCGGGCCATGAGTACCACGACAAGGCGGTCACGGGCCGACCGGCACGCGTAGAGCAACGCCACGATGTCGTCGTCGCCAGCTCGGTTGACCGGCCCTTCCGGCTCGTGCAGGCGGTGACGGGCCCGCAGCCGCCAGGGCATCCGGCTGTCTTCGCTGCGGGCCGCCTCGGGCAGGTCGCGGTCGTCGGCCAGCTCATAGATGAGTGGCAGGAGCCTCGCCGGCGCATGGCCGGAGGTGACGGCGTGGGAGACGAACCCACGCACCGCGGTGAGCACGACGTTGACTCGCCGGGCGCCGCGAACCGGTCGCGCCCCGGGCCCGGCCAGCACCTCGCCCAGTTCGCCGTCCGGGTCGGCCCCGGCGTGGCTCAGCCAGGTCATGAACAGCCCGAGATGCTCGACGCCGGCATGCCAGTGCCGGCCAGTGCGCCGGCACCAGCAAAGGAACAGGGCGATAGCGCCGGCGTAGGACTTCGTCGTCAGCTCGGCGCTGTCACGGCCGAACCGGAGATGTCGGAGGTAGTCGTCCGCTTCGGGGACGACGACCAGCCCGTCGTCAACCACGGTCCAATACCGCGCGCCGGACGGAAGCCTCACCATGAGCGCCCGCATCCCCGTCTCCCCTCGCCGTTGTCCCGGCCATAGGAGTACCAGCGCCCTGAGACACCACGTCCCCAACACCCCCGGAGATCCGGGAGGACCGCGCCTACATCAGGCGTCTACGCCACGTCGCGCAACACGGGGGGGACCCCATGAGAAAACCTCACCGTGTTGTACTCGATCCGCACCCGGGCCAGCTCTGCCTCAAGCACGGCCGGGTCGTCGATGGCCTCCAGGTGGGGCCAGTCGCCTTTGATGTGGCCGAAGAAGC
>JBOGIE010000422.1:0-1885 GCA_050742435.1 Acidimicrobiales bacterium
AGACCAGGACGCTGCGAACGGGGTCGAGGATCTGGCGGGCGGCGAACAGTCCGGCCAGGAGGGCCAGCGGCCCCTGCACCGCGCCGACGCTCGGTGCGGTGGTGACGCGGCCGACCAGCCGGCCGGTGGTGGCGATGATGGCCAGCGGCAACACGGCGTCGACGGCCGCGGCCGCCACCACGCCGGCGAGCAGTACCGGGCCGGCGCGGGGAAGGAGGCGGACGAGGTCTCGCCACCGGGCCGGTGGAGCACCGTTCGCCGTCTTCGCCGCCGCCATCGCCGGGCATCCTCGCGCCCGGCGGCGGCCGTGGCAGGAGAATTCCTGCGGGGTAGGATGGGGTCGGGTCGGTAGCGTGCATGGGCGTGGAGCGGCGCCTCTGCTGGCCGGACTGCGCGAAAGTCCGTGACCTCGGCGGCCTCCGCACCGGGCACGGTCGAACGACCCGGCGGCGAGCGGTCGTCCGCTCGGACAGCCTCGACCGCCTCACGCCCGCCGGCTTTGGTGGGCGTGGCGCCGGAGGACATCGCCGACGACTACGACCTCAGCGCCCGCTGCCTGCCCCCGCTCGACGTCGACAAGCTGCTGGCAAGCCCGTCGCGCGTGAACGCGCTCCCGCCGCCAGCTCGAGGACGATCTGGCCACCGAGCGCCGGAGGCGGGGGCAGACGCCCGACCGGGAGGCGTTGCTGGGCACCCTGGCCTCTCTCGACGTGGCCGCCCACCTCCGCCCCGCCGGCCTCGCGGGCGGCGACGTCGGCTCCCTTCGTGCCCGGCTGCTGTGAACCCCTCGTCAGGCCCCGGCGGCAGGGCCGTCGGCGACCTCGACCTCGAGCTCACCCCGGCTCGGTGACGAAGTCGATCAGGGCCTCGACCGCTCCCACCAGCGGAGGCTCCAGGTCGGCGTAGGTCCGGACCGAGGCCAGGATGCGCCGCCACATCGTCACCGGATCGGCGCCGCCCAGCCCGGCGCACACGCCGGCCTTCCAGTCCTCGCCCCGGGGGACGTCGGGCCAGGCGGCGATGCCGACCGCCGCCGGCTTGACCGCCTGCCACACGTCGACGTACGGCGTGCCCGTCACCAGCACGTGGGGATGGGCGACCTCGGCCGCCAGCCGGGCCTCCTTGCTGCCGGGCACCAGGTGGTCGACGAGCACGCCCAGGCGGCGGCCGGGGGCGGGCCCGAACCCGGCGACCACGCCGGCCAGCCCGTCGATGCCGTCCAGCCGTTCGACGACCACCCCCTCCACCCGCAGGTCGTCGCCCCACACCCGTTCCACCAGCTCGGCGTCGTGGACACCCTCGACGAGGATGCGGCCGCCGCGGGCCACGCGTGCCCTGTGCCCGGCGACGGCCCGCGACCCCGAGGCGGTGACCTCCGGCGCGCGGGCGTCCGGCCGGACCACCGGCGGCGGGACCAGCGTCACCGCCCAGCCGTCCACCTCGAAGCCCCCGGGCGCCAGCCGGAAGATGCGCTCCAGCCCACTGGCCCCCCGCAGCACCACCCCGCCGGGCTCCCAGCGCACGACGGCGCCGGTGAACCCGGTGCCGCGGTGGCGGGCCCGCACGCCGGGCGAGCCGGTGAGGTCGGGATAGGTCGCCCGCAACCGGGCCGGGCCGTCGACCGGGCCGGACAGGATGCCGGCCCACGGGTCACGGCTGGTCATGCCTGGTCACGGCTGGTCACGGCTGGTCACGGCTGGTCACGGCGGCCGAACGTAGACCGCCCTAGCCTGGACATCCACGATCCCCCCCGTCGCCACCTCCATCACCGCCTTCGTCGGCCGGGCGGCGCGCGGGCCGGTCGACGACCCGGTCACCGTCACGTCGTTCGCCGGGTTCGTCCGCACCTTCGGCGGGCTGTGGCCCGAGAGCGCGCTCGGCCCCG
>JBOGIE010000423.1:0-1880 GCA_050742435.1 Acidimicrobiales bacterium
CGGCGCGGGCAGCGGCGAGTCCGGGGCGGGGTCGACCGCCTCCCATGCGTGATCCTGTGCCTGCGCGTGCTCGTCGGCCATCGGCCTCCTTTCCGCCAGGGGCACCGACCATGGTAGTTGGTGGTCTCGGCGGCCCGGGTGCACGGACGATCCCGGCCCCGTAGCGGCGCCCATCCTACGATCGGGACGGTGGGGGGGCGCCGGCCGGTCACGCTCGCGGTGGTGGTGGCCCTGGTGGCCGCCGCCGCCGGTGCCGCTGCCGCCGGACGGCCCGGTCGAGCGGGACGGCGCGGCCGTGGTGCCACTTCCGCCTCTTGGAGCGCCACCACCACCCGAGCCGGTGCCGCCCGACCCGGCGTCGCCCCCACCTCCGGCGCCGGCCTCGGCCGTGGGGATGAGGTCGGCGATGGCCACCGGGGGCGGGGCGGTGGTGGTGGTGGCGGAGGACGTCGTGGGGGTGGGGATGGTGTTGAGCGGGCCCTGGGCGGCGATCTCGCCCGTGGGCGTCCGGGACGGGGACGTGTCGGTCGGCAGCTCGTTGCGGGCCCGGACGGACAGGAACATGCCCACGAGGACCAGGCTGACGAAGGAGATCAGGGCGACGACCGCGGCGTTGCCGTGCCGGACGTCGAGCCACTTCTTCCGGCCGCCGGGCCGGTGGTCGGGCTCGGCGTAGAAGGTGGGCGCGGGCTGGGGGCCGGTGACGACCACCGGGTCGGGCTGGCTGAGGCTCTCGGCGACCGGCTCGGCGGCCCAGAGCGAGTCGGGCAGGGGGTCGAGGTGGAGGTCGCGGTCGGCCTCGAGGTCGGTCCCGTTCCGGCCGGCGAAGCTCTGGTCGAGGGAGCCGAGGTCGAGACCGGCCAGCCACTGCTGGTCCTCGGCTTGGATCGGCAGCCCGTCCGGGGTGGCGGGGGCCGTGGCGTCGTCGGGCCACACGTCCGACGGCAGCACCGGCCGTCCGTTCTCGGGGGCGAACGCGGCCGCCTCCGGCCACTCGAGAGGCTCGTCGAACGACGGCGCGGGCAGCGGCGAGTCCGGGGCGGGGTCGACCGCCTCCCATGCGTGATCCTGTGCCTGCGCGTGCTCGTCGGCCATCGGCCTCCTTTCCGCCAGGGGCACCGACCATGGTAGTTGGTGGTCTCGGCGGCCCGGGTGCACGGACGATCCCGGCCCCGTAGCGGCGCCCATCCTACGATCGGGACGGTGGGGGGGCGCCGGCCGGTCACGATCGCGGTGGTGGTGGCCCTGGTGGCCGCCGTCGCCGGTGCCGGGTGGTGGTTCCTGCTCCGGTCCGAGCCCGAGCTGCCGCGGACGGAGGTGGCCGCCTACCTGGCCGCATGGGAGCGCTTCGACGTCGCCGCCATGGCCGGGCTGAGCGTCGCCCCGCCGCCGGAGATGGAGGCCGCCGTCACCGGGATGCGCGACGACCTCCGCATCAGCGCCGCCCGCTTCCGGCCCGGCGAGGTCCGGCGCCAGGGCGACACGGCCAACGCCGACTTCACCGCGGAACTCGACCTGGCCGGCCTGGGGCAGTGGAGCTACAGGGGCACGCTGGCCCTCAGCCGGGTGGAGGGCGACTGGCGGGTGGCGTGGGGCCCGGCCGCCCTGCACCCGGAGCTGTCGACCGGGCAACGGTTCGGCCGGACCCGCACCTGGCCGCAGCGGGCGCCCATCCTCGGCGTCGACGGGTCGCCGCTGGTGGCGGTCGGCGAGGTGGTCGACGTCGGCCTGCAGCCCGAGCGCATCCGCGACCGGGCCCAGGTCCAGGCCGCCCTCCGCCAGCACCTCGGCGTGGACCCCGCCGACGTCACCGCCGCCCTGGGAGCGCCCGGCGTGCGCCCCGACCACTTCGTGCCCGTGGCCCGCGTGCGTCCGGACCG
>JBOGIE010000424.1:0-1874 GCA_050742435.1 Acidimicrobiales bacterium
TGGTGGGGGACTCCGACCAGAGCGTCTACCGCTTCCGCGGCGCCGACATCCGCAACATCCTCGAGTTCGAGGACAAGTTCCCCGACGCCACCGTGGTCGTGCTGGAGCAGAACTACCGGTCGACGTCGACCATCCTCGACGCCGCCAACGCGGTCATCGCCAACAACGCCATGCGCCGGCCCAAGGCCCTGTGGACCGAGCAGGTGGGCGGCGAGCTGATCCGCAGGTACTTCGCCGAGGACGAGCACGAGGAGGCGGCCTGGGTGGCGCGGGAGATCCACCGCCTCCACGAGAGCGAGAACCAGCGGTGGGGCGACATGGCGGTCTTCTACCGGACCAACGCCATGAGCCGGGTCATCGAGGAGCAGCTCGTCCGGCTCAAGATCCCGTACCGGGTCGTGGGCGGCACCCGCTTCTACGACCGGCGGGAGGTCAAGGACGCCCTGGCCTACCTGCGGGCGGTCGTCAACCCGTCCGACGAGGTGTCGGTGCGCCGGGTGGTCAACGTCCCCAAGCGGGGCGTGGGCGACACCAGCCTGGCCCGCCTCGAGGCCTGGGCCGCCAGCCGGGGGCGGCCGTTCGCCGACGCCCTGGCCAAGGCCGACGAGGCCGGCGTGAGTGGGCGGGCCCTGGCCGGGGTCAACCAGCTGGTCGGCCTGCTCGACGAGCTGCGGGCCATGATCGGGTTCGGCCACGCAGGCGGGCCCGACGCCGGGCCCTCGGCCCTGCTCGAGGCGGTGCTGGCCCGTACCGGCTACGCGGCCGAGCTCCAGGCCGACGGGTCGGTGGAGGCCAACGGTCGCCTGGAGAACCTGGCCGAGCTGGTCGGGGTGGCCCGGGAGTTCGAGGAGCTGGCGGTCGACCAGGGCCGCGACGCCACGGTGGCCGAGTTCCTGGAGACGGTGAGCCTGGTGGCCGACGCCGACCAGCTACCGGACGACGTCTCGAGCGTCGTCCTCATGACCCTGCACACGGCCAAGGGGCTGGAGTTCCCGGCCGTCTTCCTGGTCGGCCTCGAGGACGGGATCTTCCCCCACCTCCGGTCGCTGGGAGAGCCGGAGGAGCTCGAGGAGGAGCGGCGTCTCTGCTACGTCGGGATCACCCGGGCCCGCGAGCGGCTGTACCTGTCGCACGCGTGGAGCCGGTCGCTGTTCGGGTCGACGCAGTACAACCCGCCCAGCCGCTTCCTCAAGGAGATCCCCGAGCAGCTCACCGAGCTGGTCGAGGGCAGCCGTAGGCGGGGACGGTCCGCCACCGGCGCGTGGGGCCGGGACCGCATCGTGGAGGCCGCGTCCCGCCAGCCGTCCGCCACCCGGCCGGTGCGGTCGACCGGTGCCGAGCGGCTGGGGGTCAAGGTGGGCGACGACGTTGTCCACGGGAAGTGGGGCGAGGGCGTGGTGCTGGAGATGATCGGCGCCGGCGACTCGGCCGAGGTCATCGTCCGCTTCCCCAGCGTGGGGGAGAAGCGGCTGCTGCTGGCCTGGTCGCCCCTCAAGAAGGCATGACGGCCCGCAGGTAGGTCGGCACGTCGCCGCCCGAGGCCAGCAGCCGGCGCAAGGGGTTCCTGCGGTCGCCCACCGGTTCCCCGTGGACCGGGTGCAGGGCGGCCCGGGCCCGGCCGGCACGGGGCTCCTCGGCCGGGTGGAGGCCGAACCAGGCCAGCTGGTTCACCTGGCCCATACCGTCGATGGCGGCCAGCTCGGCCCAGCCCTGCGACGACGGGTGGGCGGCGCGCAGCTCCTGGAAGGCGGCGAAGGCCTTCTCCTCCGAGTCGAAGATGCCGACCAGGTCGCGCAGGCCGCCGGCCGGGCGGCGGTGGGACCCGGCGAAGAGCAGGTAGTGCTGTGGGGCGCCGATGTCGCGCGGGTCGATCC
>JBOGIE010000425.1:0-1866 GCA_050742435.1 Acidimicrobiales bacterium
GTGCTCGGCCGCCGGAGCCGGGCGGCGGCGGTGGCGGCGGGCGCCGCCCTCCTCGCCGGCTCGGCCTGCACCCGCTTCGCCATCTTCCACGCCGGCGTGCAGTCGGCCGCCGACCCCCGCTACACCGTGGTCCCCCAGCGGGCCCGGGCCGGGCTCAGGCCGTGACCGTGCTCACCAGGGCGAGGAGGAACACGACCACGAAGGCCCCGAGCAGGAGCAGCAGGGCCTTGCCCGTGGGATGGGCCGGCCGCTCCCCGGGCGTCACGGCCGGCCCCCGGACGGGTCGACGGCGGCGACGGGGCGCGGAGGCGGATCCCACTCCGCGCCGGTGAGGCGCTGGGCCAGCGTGCGGGCCACCCGTTGCGCGTGGTCCTTGGCCCGTTCGGCCACGGGGCCGCGCCAGCCCTCGTCGACCGTCTCCACGAACAGCCCGTACCACCGGTCGAACAGCTCCGGCTCGAACCGCTGCACGGCGTTGATCCGCTGGTGGGGGGCGAGCATCGGCCCTTCATACCCGGGCTGGCCGAGCAGCACCCGCGACCAGAAGTCGACCAGCTTGGGGATGTGCACCGACCAGTCCACCCGCGCCACGTCGTCGAACACCGGCCCCAGGCGCTCGTCGAAGATCACCTCCCGGTAGAAGCGCACGACCAGCTCGGCGATCTGCTCGCGGCTGTCCAGGTCGGGCAGTCCCGCTCCGCTCATGCCACGGTCAGGGTGGCTTCCATGCCGGCCTGCCGGTGACCGACGATGTCGCAGTACACCGTGTAGGTGCCCGGCGCGAGGTCGACGGAGCCGCGGTCGACGTCGCCCTTGGCGCGGACCTCCAGCTTGAAGCCGGACACCCCCTCGATCACCAGGGTGTGGGGGAGGGTGCCGTTGTTGCGGTAGGTGATGGGGACCGATCCGGCGGTGGCCCGGTAGCTGTCGGCCGAGAAGTCGATGTCCTTGGCGACCACCGACAGGCTGGCACTCGCCGGTTCCTGGGCGCCCTGCGCCGCGCTCGAGGGGTCATCGTCACCGCCGCACCCCACGAGGGCGAGCGCTCCCAGGGCGGCGAAGGCCGCCACAGCCAGACGACGAACCATGCCGTCACATCCCTTCCCGCCGTTTTTCTAGTGATTGCTAGAACTATAGGCCCTAGAGTGCGGGTTCGGCCAAAGCTGGAGCTGGAGGGCGCACTCGTTGGGCATCTCGGGATGGAGCCTGGTCCGGTTCCTGCACGTGCTGGCGGCCATGGGCTGGGTGGGCGGCCAGCTTCTGCTCAGTGGGGTCGTCCTGCCGGTGCTGCGGGCCGAGCTGGACCCCGCCGTCCGGGGGCCGCTGGTCCGGAAGGCGGCCAAGCGCTTCGGCATGGTGGCCAACGCCGCCCTCCTCCCGGCGTTGGTGGTCACCGGCGTGGCCCTGGCCGTGCACCGTGGCGTGACGTTCGGCACCCTCGACGACCCCGGGTACGGCCGCCTCCTCGGGATCAAGCTGGTGCTGGTCGTCCTGTCGGTCGTCCTCGCCGCCGCCCACGGCATCCTGGCGACGAAGCGGCCGGGCCATGGCCGTCCGCTGGCCGTCGCCGGGCTGGCTTCGTCGGTGGGGATCGTCGTCTTCGCCACCGCCCTGGTGCCCTAACGCGCACGGCAGCGCCCTCCTACGCCGCCGGCTGGCCCCCGGACTGCTCGGGGGGGCGGGGCTCGATCTGCAGCCGGCAGCCGGCCCGCTGGGGGTCGTAGGCGATCAGGCTGCGGACCCGCTTGTCGGAGTCCATGCCGTCGAGCACCCCCTCGGCCAGCCCGCGATGGATCTCGCACACGATGGTGGGCGCGGCGGAGGCGGCTGCCTCGAACGGGCAGCGTTCGAGGACGAACTCCAGCA
>JBOGIE010000426.1:0-1857 GCA_050742435.1 Acidimicrobiales bacterium
CCATCTTGCCCAGGCTCCCGTCGGCCCGGTTGCCCTTGGTCTGCAGGCCGATGTAGCCGCCCTCGCCCCCGATGATGCGGAACTGGTGGGCCCAGAAGTACGTGGCGTCGGGACCGGGGTCGGTCTCAGGGACCAGCACGTGCTCGAAGCTCAGGTAGCCCCGCTGCAGGGTGCGGGCGAAGGAGGTGGACGGCGGCCAGCGCCACTCGGTGTAGGTCTGGCAGGGGGTGGCCCGGCCCTTCCGGAGGCCCTTGCGCAACGGCAACGTCACGTGGCGGGCTCGATCTGGGACCGGAGCTGCAACTTGGTGAGGATGTTGGCCACGTGGTTGCGCACGGTGCTCTCGGAGACGGCCAGCCGCTCGGCGATGTCGGCGTTCTCATGGCCCAGGGCCACCAGCTTGAGCACCGCGATCTCCCGCTCGGTCAGGCGGGGGGCGCTGAGCAGCGGGTGGCCGGTGAACTCGGCCAGCAGCTTGGACGCCACAGTGGCCGAGATCAGGCTCTCGCCGGCGAAGACCCGCCGGACCGAGTCGGCCACCTCCTCGATGGACACCTCCTTGAGGAGGTAGCCGTTGGCCCCGTTCTTCACCGCCCCGTACAGGTCGTCCTCCTCGTCGCTCACCGTGAGGACGATGATCCGGGTGGTCGGGAAGAGCTGGCGGATGAGGCGGGTGGCCTCGATGCCGCCCATGCGGGGCATGCGCACGTCCATGAGGACGACGTCGGGCGCCTGCTCCTCGACCCGGGCCACCGCCTCCTGCCCGTCGGCCGCCTCGGCCACCACCTCGATGTCGTCCTCGGCCTCCAGCACCATCCGCAGGCCGCGGCGGAACAGTTCGTGGTCGTCGGAGATGACCACCCTGATGGGCTCCCCGCCGGCCGGGCCTTGGGTCACAGGACCGCCACTAACTGGCGTCGATGAGACCGACGTCGCCGTCGTTGCGGCGGTAGACGACCGCAGCCACCCCGGTGTCGGCGTTCGTGAAGAAATAGAAGTCGTGCCCCAGCACGTCCATCTGCAGGGCCGCCTCCTCCGGCGTCATCGGCTTGATGTCGAACTGCTTGGTCTTGACGATCCGGGGCGGGCCTTGCCCGCCCTGGCCGGCATCGTCCTCCTCGGGCAGCAGCGAGTCTACCTGGTGGCGTTTGGGATGGGTCCGGCTGATGAGCCGGCTCTTGAGCTTGTCGATCTGGTGCTCGAGCTTGTCGACCACCCGGTCGAGCGAGGCCAGCGAGTCGGTGGTGGCGGCCTTGGCCCGGATGATCCGGCCCCGGCCACGCAGCGTGGCCTCGCACACCTCCCGGTCGGAGATGCGGGGGTTGCGCTCCTCGAAGAAGTGGACCTCGGCCTGCTCCCAGCCGTCGTGGTGGCGGGCCAGCCGGCCGATCTTCTCCTGGGCTGCGGTGCGCATCCGTTCGGTGATCTCGACGTTGCGACCGCGGACCGTTACTTCCAAAGGTTGCTCCTTGGTGCGACGGGCATGGCCGAGTGTACGTGCCTCCGGCTGGGTGGCGTCCGAGCCGCGGCGACGACGTGCACCTCCCCCGCGCCCGCCTCCCGCAGCGCCCGGGAGGCGGCGGCCACCGTGGCGCCGGTGGTGACGACGTCGTCGACGAGGAGGACCCGCCGGCCTTCGAGCGGCCCCCGGGTGGCGAAGACCGGGCCGGCCAGGCGGGCGGCGGCGTCGCGCCCGGTCTGGGCCTGGCCCGAACGCCGCACGAGCAGGGGCCGGCTGGGGACGCCGAGCCGCCGGGCCACGGCCCGGGCCAGCACCCGGGCCTGGTCGAACCCCCGGGCCCGCAGCCGGGCCGGCGTGGTCGGCGCCCACGTCACCACGTCGATCTGCCCGGTGAC
>JBOGIE010000427.1:0-1852 GCA_050742435.1 Acidimicrobiales bacterium
CCGCACCCGTCGCAGCCGGTCGAGCACTTCGTTCTGCTCGTCCTGGAGCACCCGCTTCAGGGCCCGGGTCAGGCCGGCCTCCACGTTCTCGAGCAGGTCGTCTCGGGTCTCCAGGGCGTTCTCGCTCGCCACCGGGTCGACCGCCACCGCAGCCGCCGTCTCGGGCGCCGGGGCCGGCTCCTCGGCCTGGTCCTCGGCATGGTCCTCGGCCCGGCCGGCCCGGATGCGGGCGAACAGCTCCTCGACGTTTCCGGTCGGGCCCTCGGGGGTGACGACCGGCACCTCCATGGTGGCCAGCTCGGAGACCGGCTCGGGCTCGGGCGTGCCCCCGGGCTCGGCGACGGGCGCCCGGGACGGGGCCGGAGCAGGGGTCGGCGCGGGGGCGGGCGCGGCGGAGGCGGTTGGTGTCATGCGGGCGGCAACGGAGTCGGCCACCGTCTGGGGCCGGAGGGCCGGGCGCTCGGGGGCCGGCGGGGGGCCGCCCTCCATGCGGCGGAAGAGCGACGAGGCCGGGACTGGGTCGCGCCGCTCACGGACGACGGCGGCGGCGGCCGGGGTGGCGACGAGCGCCATGGGCCGCTCCCGCTCCCGCTCCCGCTCGCGCTCGGGCCACCGGGCGGCCGGGCGCTCGGTCTCGGCCCGGCGACCGGCGGCCTCGGCCGCCATGCGGGCCTCGGGCTCGGACGCCTCCAGCTCGGCGGTGGCCTCCTCGAGGGTCCGCCGGACGACGTCGTAGGCGGCCAGCAGGCGGTCGCGGGCGGCCCGGAGCTGCTCGACCTGGAGTTGGGCCGACCGGCGGCGGCGGGAGAGATCGCCCAGCATGCGTTCACGGAGGGTCCGGGCCTCGGTCACCATGTCCTTGCCTTGGCGCTTGGCACTCTCGATCAGGGCGTCGGCCTCGGCTTGTGCCCGCTGGCGGACGGCCTGGCCCTCGGCCTCGGCCGCGTGGTGGATTGAGGCTGCCGCCCCGTCGGCCTCGGCGACGCGGCGGGCCATCACGCCCTCGGCCTCCTCCCGGATGCGGGCGACCTTGGCTTCGGTGTCGCGCATCACCTCGGCGGCCTGGCGTTGGGCCTCGGCGACGATGGACGACGCGGTCTCGCGGGCGCTGGACAGGAGCCGGGCGGCGTGCTCGCCCAGGACGTTGGTGACGGTGGCCTCGTCGAGGTCGGGATGGGCGGCCCGGGCCAGGGCCTCCTGGAGCGCCCGGCGCAGCTCGACCTCCCGCTCGGCGCTGGCCGCCATCTCGTCGCTGACGCGCTTCAGGAACTGCCGCACCTCCCCGGGGTGGTAACCGCGGAAGGCGGAGGTGAAGCTCCGGCTCCCCACCGTCTCCGGTGAGATCACCAGGCCGCTGGAGATGACGATCTGGTCGTCCCCCATGCGGCCAGCGTACGTCCCGCGCCGGTCCAGGACGCGGACGGTCCCCTACTGCTTGCCGAGGCTGTTGAGCAGACCGGTCAGGGTGTTGACGAGGGAGTTGACCGTCTCGTCGAGCGGCGTGCCGGTGTTCAGCGGGCCGACCACGGTGGTCGACGGGCCGGAGGGAGCGGGCGGTGCGGTGGTGGTCGTCGTCGCCGGGTCACCGGGACGGGGCCGGGGCGGGGCGGTGGTCGGCGTCGACCGGGGCGGGACCGACGTGGTGGCCGGGGCACCGCCCCGGCTGGGCGGCGCCACCGACGTGGGGCTGCGACCGGATCCGCCCTCGGCGAACTGGGTCGGTCCCCTCGAGACGGCCGCCTCCACCGCCTCGAGCAGCGGCACCCGGGTGACGCCCTGGTCGAGGGCCACCAGCCCCCACGAGGCCCCCTGGTCGCGGAAGCCGAACACCGAGGCCCAGCGCTCGGCGAAG
>JBOGIE010000428.1:0-1848 GCA_050742435.1 Acidimicrobiales bacterium
GGGGCCCGGGCCGGGCGCATGCCCCTCTACCGGTTCGTGGCCAACAAGGCCCTGACCGCCATCGAGAACCGCATGCTCGGCACGTCCTTCAGTGAGCTCCACACCGGTTACCGGGCCTACTCCCGGAGGTTCCTGGAGACCGTGCCCTTCCTGCGCAACTCCGACCATTTCGTCTTCGACAGCCAGCTCATCGCCCAGGCGGTGGCCTTCGGCATGCGGGTGGTGGAGGTCCCCATCCACACCCGCTACTTCCCCGAGGCGTCGTCGACGTCGATGAAGGCCAACATCAGCTACGGGCTGGGCACGCTGTGGGCCATGGCCCGGTACCGCCTGCACCGGGCCCACCTGGTGCCGTCCCGGCTGTTCAAGCCATGACCGACGTGGCCGACGTCACCCGGGCCGACGATCTGGCCCCCAGGGAGCCGACCCGGGACCGGCGGGCGGCGGAGTCGTGGGGCGAGGAGTTCCCCTGGATCTTCGACCACCGCTACCTGCTCCTGTCCGGCGCCCTG
Source organism: Acidimicrobiales bacterium (assembly GCA_050742435.1). Classification (GTDB taxonomy): domain Bacteria; phylum Actinomycetota; class Acidimicrobiia; order Acidimicrobiales; family AC-14; genus CADCTB01. Next base: position 513 of record JBOGIE010000428.1, read on the forward strand.
GTCCTGATCGCCTTCTCCTACCTGCTCAAGTTCCAGTGGCCGGGAGGCGTCGACCTGTGGGAGCACGCGGCCGCGGCCCGGGAATTGGGCGCCCGGCCGTTCAACCCCAGGCACCCGCTGCTCCCCGTCGACCGGCCCCACCAGTTCTTCTCCCCCTACCTCATGGGCGTGGGCCTCTTCTCCCGCTTCACCGGCCTCTCCGTCGTCAACGCCCTGAACGTCGCCGCCGTCTTCAACCTCATCCTCCTGCTGGTGGGCCTGCGGCTGTTCGTCCGCCGCCTCACCTCCCGCCCCCACGTCGACTTCTACGCCCTCCTGTTCATCCTCTTCCTCTGGGGCCCGGGCGCCTGGTTCTTCAGCGGCTTCCTCCACTTCGACGTGGTGGCGGTGGTCCTCCCGTACCCGTCGACGTTCTGCAAGGGCCTCGTCTTCCTCTCGCTGTGGGCCCACATCAACTACCTGGAGCGGGACGACCCCCGCTGGCTGCTGCCCACGCTGGCCATGGCCGCGGTCATCTTCCTGTCCCACCCGGTCGACGCCATCTTCCTGGGCATCGGCGTGCTGTCCCTGTCGCTCACCCTGCCGGGGACCCGCGAGCGCCACGCCCTGATGACCGTGGGGACCATGGTGGCGGCGTTCGTCCTGGCCTTCGCCTGGCCGCCCCTGCCGTTCTACGAGCTGCTGTTCGGGGAGGCCACCGAGGGCTACCGGCGCTCGATCGCCGGCGCCGACCACGACATGTACGTGAACATCCTGCCCCGGCTGGGGCTGGCCCTGGTGGTGGTGCCCTTCGCCCTCCGCCGGCTCCCGTCGTGGCGGACCGACCCCCTGGTGCTCATGTTCTTCGGCACCCTGGCCGCCTACGCCTACGGCTGGGCCACCGAGAACTGGTCGTACGGCCGGCTGATCGCCTCGGCCCAGGTGGTCGGGGCCATCATCCTGGCCGACGAGAGGGCAGGGATCAGCCAGGCGGCCCAGGCCCTCGGTGCCGCGGCCCGGCCCCTGCTCCGCTGGGCCCAGCTGACCACCGCGGCCATCGTCTTGCTGGGCGTCTACTACATGCGCAACGGGTTCGACGTGCTGCCCGACAACATCGTCGACCGCCTGCCCTACGAGTGGGTCCACGGATACGTGGACAACATCGACATCTCCGACTACGACTTCGTCGCCGAGAACCACCGGACCTACCCGATCGTCATCTCCAACGTCTACACCAGCATGGAGGTGCCGACCTTCGGCCCCAAGGTCATCGCCTTCGCCCGGACCCAGGCCTTCGTCGACACCGCCGAGCGGGGGGCCGACCTGGGCCGGTTCTACGACTCGGCCAGCACCGCCG
>JBOGIE010000429.1:0-1846 GCA_050742435.1 Acidimicrobiales bacterium
AGTTCCGCAAGAGCGACGCCGACGGCATCTTCAACCGGGCCATGCGGGAGTTGGGCGTCCCGTACCTGCGGCGGTGGGCCATGTGGGCCGCGGTCCGGTGGGCGTCGGGGATCAAGGAGCTGTTCGCGCCCGGGCCCCTGCAGTTCCTGAAGGTGGTGGCGGTCACCATCCCGGCCGTGATCATCGTCACCATCCCGGCCGTCGTCGTCCTGGCCGCCATCGTCGTGATCGGGATCCTGGAGTGGCTCGCCTACCTGCCCCTCCGCCTGATCCGGCGGGACCGGTCGAAGGCGGTCAACCGGCCCGCTCTCGACGAGCTCCTGAGCACCTAGTAGGGCGAGGGGGCCACCGGCACCCGGGGGGACGGCTGGGCCGGAGGCCAGCCCTCGGAGGAGAACGGGGTGGGCGGGGGGACCCGGCGGGCGCCGACGACGATCAGGGCGACCCAGATCGCCACCAGCGTGGCCAGGCCCGAGTAGGCGGCCACCGCCGCACCGGCCGGGCCGGGGCGGACCTCGCGCAGCAGAATGGTGGTGTTCCGCACGAAGCGCTCGGTCCGCTCGGGCAGGGCGGGCACGGCGGGGGCGCCGATCTCGGGGTCAGCAGGCAGGTAGACGGGGACGGCCATCACCTGGTCGCCCCGCTGCAGGCTGACCATGGTCTTCCAGCTGCCGGTGACCGGCACCGGCCGGGAGGAGAGGTAGCGGCCCGGGCCGGCCGGCTCGAGGTCGGCCTGGACGATCTCCGACCCCCCCTGCCACGAGGAGACGGCGAAGGCGTTGGCGTTGCGGGCGGCGTCGGGCGGGTCGAGGACGACCTCGACGTTGGCCATGCTGCCCACCTGCTCCAGCCGCACCGTGGCCGACACCGGCCCCACGTTGCGGGGCAGGGGGAAGGCGATGACCCCGAGCAGGACCACGCCGGCCCCGGCCAGGGCGGCCACGGGCAGGCCCTCGCGGGCCTTGGCGATGGCGTTGCCCAGGCCGGTGCCCAGGATGGCGGCGGCCATTGCCGCCAGGGGGCCGAGGATGGCGATCTTGAGGCCCAGGTCGAACGGCAGGCGGCCCGAAGCCTCCCGCCCCCACAGCGTCACCCACGCCAGCTCGGTGACCAGGCCGACGGTGCCGACGAGCGCACCTGTGCCCAGCGCCAGCCGGAGGGGGCGGTCCGTCCCCAACCAACGGGCCGCGGCCTCCACGACCAGCGCCGAGCCCAGGTACAGGGGGAAGTGGGGGACGGTGTGGTCCAGGGCGCCCCCGATGGCCAGCACCAGCAGGCCGCGCAGGACCAGGTAGACGGCCACCACCTTGACCGCGCCCCAGGGCCCGAGGCCCATGCGGGCGGCCAGCAGGGTGAAGCCGGCGGCGATCATGATCAGCACCGGCAGGTACAGGACCTGGAACTGGGGGACGCCGTAGTCGAACTCGGCCTGGAGGGTGCTCATCCCCACCAGCACCGTGCCGGCGGTGAGGACGTGGAGGAACCGGCCGAAGGTGGTGGGCTCGGCGTGGGCCCGGCCCTCGGCCACCATGAGCCACAGGGCGATGGTGGCCAGCGACCCGCCCAGCACCAGCTGGATGTGGGGCGGGCTCCACAGGGTGACGTCGACCCCGTAGGCGTCGTGCCACATGGCGTCGAGGGGAAAGGCGACGACGCCGCCGACGCCCAGGGCGGTGAGCAGGACGGCCGACCAGGGGATGCGCAGGAAGGCGACCTTGATCGCCGTCTCGGCCCGCTCGAGGCTGGCGAAGAGCACGGCGATCCCGGCCGAGTAGATGAGCCCGCCCAGGCCCACGAGGATCATCACGTGGGAGGGGGTGAACAGCTCGTCGTCGCGGCCGTTGTC
>JBOGIE010000430.1:0-1842 GCA_050742435.1 Acidimicrobiales bacterium
GCCGTGGGAACGCTTCTCCTTCTCCTTCCCTTGGGGGAGTGGACGGTGGCGCTGCTGGCGAGGATCGAGCGCTTCGGGCCGTGGGCCGGGGTGGTCCTGGCCGCGCTCTGGATCCCGGCCGCCGTCTTCCTGGTCCCCGGTTCCCTGATCACCCTCGGCACGGGGTTTCTGCTGGGGCTCGGCTGGGGGCTCGTCACCGTGTCGATCGGCAGCACGCTGGGCGCCGTCGCGGCCTTCCTGGTGGGGCGGACGGCGGCCCGGGAACGCGTGCGGTTGTGGATCACCGGGCGGCCCCGCTTCCGGGCCATCGACCGCGCGGTCGAGACGACCGGGCTCGGGATCGTGCTCCTGACCCGGCTCTCGCCCCTGTTTCCGTACAACTTCCTGAACTACGCGTACGGCTTGACGGGCGTTCGCTTCCGGGATTACGTGCTCGGATCCTGGATCGGGATGCTACCGGGCACGCTCCTGTACGTTTATCTGGGCTCGACCGCCCAGGCGCTGGCCTCGATCGGCGCCGGCGGCCGGGAGCGGAGCCGGCTCGAGTGGATCGCGTTCGCGGTGGGGCTGGTGGCCACGGCGGTGGTGACGTGGATGGTGGCCCGCCGGGCCACGGCGATCCTGGAGCGGCGGACGTTGGAGGCGGAGGATGCGTGAGCCCCGGCCGGACGGATCGGCCACGGGAGGTCCCCGCGGCCCGCATGACCTGCGACTGGAATCGCTGGTCCGTCCCCCCGACTGGGAGAACCCGCGGCCCGCGGAGCGCTACGACCTGGTGGTCCTGGGGGCGGGAACGGCGGGTCTCGTCGCCGCCGCCGGCGCGGCCGGTCTCGGGGCGCGGGTGGCGCTCATCGAACGCGGGCTCTTGGGGGGAGACTGCCTCAACACCGGCTGCGTCCCCTCCAAGGCGCTCCTCTCCTCCGCTCGGCGGGCCGCGGAGGCTCGACGGGCAGGCCGGCACGGCGTCGTGGTCGGGGACGTCCGGGTCGACTTCGCGGCGGTGATGGAGCGGATGCGGCGGATCCGGGCCGACCTGGCCGTCCACGACTCGGCCCGGCGGTTCCGCGACCTGGAGGTGGACGTGTTCCTGGGCCAGGGTCGCTTCGTGAGCCCGGACGCCCTCGAGGTCGGGGGGGCGATGCTCCGGTTCCGGCGGGCGCTCCTGGCCACGGGAAGCCGTCCCGCCGTGCCTGCGGTGCCGGGCCTGGGCGGAGCGGGATTTCTCACCAACGAGACCGTCTTCTCGCTGACCCGGCTGCCGCGCCGCCTGGCGATCGTCGGGGGCGGCCCGATCGGCTGCGAGCTGGCCCAGGCCTTCGCCCGCTTCGGCTCGAGGGTCGTCCTGCTGGAGCAGATGGATCGGATCCTCGCGAACGACGAGGCGGATGCCGCGGCGATCGTGCATCGCGCGCTGGTCGAGGACGGAGTGGAGGTGGAAAGGGGCCAAGAGCTGGAGCGGGTGGAATCCGCGGACGGCGCCTTCCGGCTCTCCCTTCGCGGCCGGGCAGGCGAGGTCGCGGTCGAGGCCGACGCCATCCTGCTCGCGGCCGGCCGGCAGCCGAACGTCGAAGGCGTCGGTCTGGAGGCGGCGGGGGTGGACTACGACCCCGCCGAAGGCGTCCGGGTCGACGACCGGCTGCGGAGCACCAACCCCGCGATCTACGCGGCCGGCGACGTGGCCGGACGGTACCTCTTCACCCACATGGCCGACGCCGAGGCCCGCATCGTCGTTCGAAACGCCCTCTTCCCGGGGCGCCGCAAGGCGAGCGCCCTCCACGTGCCGTGGTGCACCTACACCGACCCCGAGCTGGCGCACGTCGGCCTTACGCCCGAGTCGGCCGC
>JBOGIE010000431.1:0-1841 GCA_050742435.1 Acidimicrobiales bacterium
TTCGACGCCAGCGGCTTGGCCTCTCCTGTCGGGAACACGGTGACGAAACCGGAGGCGCTGGGATCGGCGACGGTGACGTTGACCACGGCGGCGGCGATGCCCGTGGCCGGAAGGCCACCCTGCCCGGCGACAGGAAGGTCGCGGGTGGCGTTGGGCCCCACCCCACTGCCCGGTCGGGTGTCGAGGATGCGCGCCGGTGTCCCGGGTGGTAGCGGCCGCCGGAGGCGTCGGCGCCGCCGTCGAACCATCCGGCCACGTCGACGATCACGTGGGTGTTGCCGGCCGAGTTGAAGATGGAGATCCGCCCGCCCGCGCCCAGCTTGACCGCCACCAGGTTGGGCACGATCAGCCCGGGCGTGAAGTTGAGGTTGGACGCCACCGGCCTCGGCTCGCCGGTCGGGAAGACGGTGAGGAACCCTGCGGTCGTGGGGCTGACGACGGTGACGTTGACCATCACCGCGGACACCCCGGAGGCGGGGACGCCCTGCGTACCCGTGACCTGGAGATCCAGGGTGGCTTGTGGACCGGGGGCAGCACCGAAGGTACGGGTGTCGAGAATGCGGTTCGGCGTGACCGGGTGATAACCGGCACCCGGGACGTGGACCGGCGTCGGGTTCCTGGCGAAGATCTGGGTGGTGACAAACGCCCGTGTCAGAGGGCCCGGCCCGCCCGTCCACGGCTGGTTGAACGACCGCCACAGTCCGATGCCGACGTGCGTATGGGTGGGGCTCAACAGATTGCCCTTGTGGTTCGGCTGGTTTTCGGGCTCGCTCATGAACTGGTTGTGGATGTTGTCGGCCGCGACAATCTCGTCATCTCGTCGTCGGTCCCGTTCATGAACCCGATGTTCTCCGCCGCCCCCGAGTGGGTGATGCCCGCCGCCACCAGCATGTGGGTGACGCCCTTGTTGCCACAGTTCTGGATGGAGTGGCTGAAATAGTTGCGGGTTCCCATGTCGACACAACGACCTTTGACGACGATCCCATCACAGCCGGGGAAGTCGGCGTCCTGGGCGATCGATTCCAGAACAGTTGAGTACTGCAACGGAGGAAGGCCCCGGCCGTCCCGAGCCGTATTGATCAGATCGAACGCCCGCCCTTTGAATGTCATGGCCGGGAGGGTAGCGACGGACAAATGGTTGTGTCGGGAAGGGATTTTGGCGGGCTATAGGGCCGCCCGACCGGGCGACGGGGGCCCTTGCACACCGGTCAGCCGGCGGGCGCCGGCACCTCCTCGCCGGTCGGGCGCAGGAGGGTGACGGCCACCAGCGGGAACACCACGACCGAGAGCAGGCCGGCCGAGACCAGGGCGGCGGCGGTCACCGGCGTGATCTCCCCGAGGGTCACCCCGATCGACGTGGCCGTCACCAGGAACGGCAGCGAGGTGGCCTGGAGCAGCCCGGCGGCGACGGCCTGGCGGCGGCCGACCGACGGCGCGTAGAGGGCGGCGGGCACGGCCCGGACAACGAGCAGGGCCAGGAGGAAGAGGGGCACCCGGGCCAAGGCCGAGGGGGCGTCGAGGAGGGCGTCGAGGTCGAAGCGCAGCCCGCTGGACACGAAGAAGACCGGGATCACGAACCCGTACCCGATGGCCTCCAGCTTCAGGTGGAAGTTGGGGTGGGTCATGGTGTCCCGGTCGACCATGCCCAGGATGGCCCCGGCCAGGAAGGCCCCCAGGATGGTCTCCAGGCCCAGGTTGCCGGCCATGGCCACGAAGGCGACCAGCAGGACCACGGCGAAGCGGACCCGGATCTCGGCGGTCGTGTCCTGCAGCTTGACGAGGACCATCTCCAGCCGGGCCGAGCGCTGCAGGCGGGTCAGGGCCAGCACGGTGAGGACGGC
>JBOGIE010000432.1:0-1811 GCA_050742435.1 Acidimicrobiales bacterium
GGCGGGCCGTGGGAGGGCGAGCACTTCCAGTCGGTGGTGGCGCCCGGCACCCGGTCCCGCTTCTACGGCCTGCTCGACAGCGTCTACGAGCTCCCGGCCACCCAGCGGAACTACATCATGTCCAAGCACCCGGACGAGGGCGACACCCGCCGGGCCGAGTACGTGGGCGCGCCGGCGTCGGACAAGGTGGTGACCGAGTGGGAGAGCGCCACCTACTTCCGGCTGAACACCGAGCCGGCCGTCCTGCGCCAGTTCTTCGAGCAGATCTGCCTCAAGTACGACTGCACCGACCTGGAACCGGGAGGGGGGTGGGACCACATGCTGGCCGACACGTTCCGCCAGCAGATCGTCGCCGCCATCCAAGAGCAGTCCCGCCAGTTCAGCTCCGAGGACATCTACGCCAACCGGGAGACCTTGCTCAAGATGCAGGCCGACATCGGGGCCACCCTCAAGCGCCGCATCAACGAGGTCCTCGGCGGTGAGTTCTTCTGCGGGCCCACCGCCCGAGGCGGCGGGCCGGCGTGTCCCGAGTTCACCTTCGTCATCAAGGAGATCGGGCTCCCGGGCAACATCAGGGACCAGTACAACGCCAACCGGGCCTCGGCCCTGGCTGTGGAGAAGGCCAAGGCCGACGCCCAGAGCCAGGCCGCCCTCAGGGCCGCCCCCGACCTCACCCCCGGCCAGTTGGCCTACATCCGGGCCCAGGCCGAGCTGGAGTGCGCCCGCCGGCCGAACTGCGTCCTCGTCGTGAGCGACGACGACACCGCGGTCCAGGTCAGCACGCCCAACGGGCGATGAACCCGCGGGCGGCCTGGTTCGGCCTGGCCTCGTCCCTCGTGGCCTGCGCCGCCGCCGTCGTCGGGCTGGCCATCGTGGTCTGGCCGGCCGTTTCTGAGCCGGGTGATGGGGAGAGCCCCGCAACGGTCTCCTCCTCCACCACGACGACCGTCCCGCCTCCCACCACCACGACCGTGCCGCCTCCACCTCCACCCCCGCCACTGGTCTTCTTCGCCCGCGACGTGGCCGGCAACATGGACATCTACAGCCGGAACAACCGCACCCTGGTCGAGTCCCGCCTCACCGACCATCCGGCCGAGGACAGCCGGCCGAGCGTGAACTACGAGCCCGGTTCCCGGGTCGCCTTCCAGAGCCATCGCGACGGGAACTTCGAGATCTACGTCATGGACGACGACGGGTCGGGGGAGCGGCGGTTGACGTCGAACCCGGCCGAGGACACCAGTCCCGACTGGTCGCCGGACAAGCACCGCATCGTCTTCGTCAGCACCCGGGACGGGAACCCCGAGCTCTACGTGATGAACGCCGAAGCAACGTCCGCCTGCAGGGTGGCACCGACATAGCTTTCGACAGCAACCGGGGGGGCAACATCGACGTCTACGTGATGAAGGCGGATGGGTCCGAGCTCCGCCGCCTCACCGACGACCCGGGCCATGACTTCGGCGCCCAGTGGTCACCCGACGGAACTGGGATCGCCTTCGTCAGCGACAGGGACGGCGACCGCGAGATCTACGTCATGAACGCCGCCGACAGTTCGGTGCAGACCCGCCTCACGAACTCTCCGGGTTCCGACGAAGCCCCGCGCTGGTCGGCCGACGGCGCCCGCATCACCTTCGTCACCGACCGCGACGGTGGCACCCACCAGTACTCCATGAACGCCGACGGCACGGGCCAGGTGCGGGTGGAAGCCGTGCCGTAGCAACCCGCCCTACGCGACCGGGCTATGGCATGGTGGCGGCCTTGGTGATGCGGGCCGTCGTGGCGTGGATGGTCGCAGTGGTGGGCCTGGTCTCCAC
>JBOGIE010000433.1:0-1790 GCA_050742435.1 Acidimicrobiales bacterium
CACCGCGGTGACGGCCCGCACCAGCGGGCGGAACGTGGGCCGGTCCTCGGGCGGGACGCCGAGCATGTCGCCGATGACGGTGACCGGGAGGGGGAAGGCCAGGGCGTCCATGACGTCGACCTCGCCGAGTCCGAACCGGTCCAGGAGGCCGTCCACCAGGGCGACGACCTTGGGACGCATGGCCTCCACGCTGCGGGGGGTGAAGGCCCGGCCGGCCAGCCGCCGCAGCCGGGTGTGGTCGGGCGGGTCGGCGAAGAGCATGTTGGAGCGGTCGTTGCGGAAGGCGGCCTGCTCGGCCTGCTGCTCCTCACTCAGCCCCAGGGCGCTGGCCGCGTTCGAAAAGTCCTTCCCCGTACCGGGATGGCGCAGGAGCTGCAGGCAGTCGTCGTAGCGGGTGAGCACGCAGAACCCGAACGAGCTGCGGTGGACGGGGGCGTGCTCCCGCAGCGTGGCGTAGCGGGAGTACGGGTCGGCCCGGCCCTCGGGCGTGGCGACCAGCTCGGCCAGGAGCCCGTCGGCGTTGATCGGAGGCGCGATTCCCATGACGTCCAGTGGTAGCAGGCCCCAGCCTCCTACCCGCCGCGAGACGCGTCCATGTCGGTGGGGTCATGTACGCTTCCCCTGGTGGTGCCGTCCGGCGCCACCGGTCGAGTGCACTGCGCCTCGAGCGCATGGTTCCCGCTTCTCCGAGCGTGTGGCCGCAGCATCAACGGCCACCGCCACCGAAGTCAGGAACCTCCCGTGCCTCCCACCGCCCACAACGCGGGTCCGCCGCGCCGTAACCGCCGCCGCCGGCCCAGCGACCCCCGTCAGGGGAGCCGGCCCCTCGCCCTCCAGCCCGCGCCCACGTACACCGAGGTGGTCGAGACGCCGGAGCCGACCACGTTCGAGGCGCTCGGCGTGCCTGCGCCCATCATCGCCGCCCTGGCCCGGGCCGGCTGCCCCACGCCGTTCCCCATCCAGGCGGCGACGCTTCCCAGCTCCCTCGCCGGCCGCAACGTCCTCGGGCGGGGGCGCACCGGGAGCGGCAAGACGGTGGCGTTCGGGGTCGCCGTGGTCGTGGCCCTCGACCGATCCACCCAGGAGCCCCGGCTGAAGTCGCCCCGGTCGCTCATCCTCGTCCCCACCCGGGAGCTGGCCGCCCAGGTGGCGACCGTCCTCACGCCGCTGGCCCGGGCCATGGGCCAGCGGGTGGCCGTCGTGCACGGCGGCGTGGGCCAGGGTCCCCAGGTTGCCGCCCTGCGCCGGGGGATCGACGTGCTGGTCGCCTGCCCGGGGCGGCTGGAGGACCTGATCGACCAGGGCCACTGCCGGCTGGACTCGGTGGAGGTGTGCGTGCTCGACGAGGCCGACCACCTGGCCGACCTCGGCTTTCTGCCCGCGGTCAAGCGGCTGCTCGACCAGACTCCCGCCGGCGGCCAGCGGCTGCTCTTCTCGGCGACCCTCGACCGGGCCGTCGACGCGCTGGTCCGGCGCTACCTGGTGGACCCGGTCACCCACTCGGTCGACTCGGCCGAGGGCACGCCGCCGACGCTGGAGCACCACACGTTCGACGTTGCCGCCGCCGACAAGCCGGCCGTCGTCCGCGAGCTGGCCTCGGGCCGCGACCGCACCCTGTTGTTCATGCGGACCAAGCACGGGGCCAAGAAGCTGACCAGGGACCTCAACACCGCGGGCATCCCCGCGGTCGACCTGCACGGGAACCTGTCCCAAGCCCAGCGCGACCGCAACCTGGCCGCCTTCGCCGACGGGACGGCGCGGGTCCTCGTCGCCACCGACATCGCCGCGCG
>JBOGIE010000434.1:0-1788 GCA_050742435.1 Acidimicrobiales bacterium
GGGCTTCATCATGGTGTTGGCCTACAGCCGCCTGCTGTTCCTGCACCCGGTGCTGCGGATGGACGAGCAGTCCTGGGTGGAGAGCCACGTGCTGGCCTTCGAGTTCTTTTCGGGGGCGGTGAGGCGGATCGTGCCCGACAACTTGAAGACCGGTGTGATCAAACCGGATCTCTACGACCCGCTCATCAACCGCTCCTTCGGGGAGTTCGCCGCCCACTACGGCTGTCTCGTCGACCCTGCCCGCCAGGGCAAGGCCCGGGACAAGGGACGCGTCGAGCGGCCGGTGCCGTATGCCCGGGACTCGTTCTTCGCCGGGCGGGCCGAAGAGTTCGACAGCCTGGCCCACCTACAGGACGACGCGCTGCGGTGGTGCCGGGAGGTGGCGAACCGGCGCCAGCACCGGGGCCTGGATCGGGTCGCTCCCCAGGTCCTGTTCGACGCCGAGGAGGCCACGGCGTTGCTGCCGCTGCCGGTGTCGCCCTTCGAGCTGGCCCGCTGGTCGACCCCGAAGGTGCCTCCCGACATCCACGTCAAGGTGGGACGCGCTCTCTACAGCGTGCCGTGGCGCCACATCGGCCACACCGTCGACGCCCGCGAGAGCGCCCGGACCGTGGAGATCTACGTCGAGGGCACCCTCGTCGCCACCCACGCACGCGTCGAGCGCGGCAAGCAGACCAACTACGACCACTACCCGCCCGAAAAGATCGCCTTCATGATGCGCACCCCGGCCTGGTGCCGCCGCCGGGCGGCCGAGCTGGGCGAGGCGGTGGCCCAGGTCGTCGAGGTGCTCATGGAGGTCAACGCCCTGTATCGGCTGCGCCAGGCCCAAGGTGTGGTGGGCCTGGCCGACCGCCACGGCGCCGACCGCCTCGATGCCGCCTGCCGCAAGGCTCTCGCCGTCGGGGACCCGTCCTACCGCACCGTGAAGGGCATCTTGGTCGCCGGCACCGAGGCCGACCACGACGAGGGCCCACAGGCCCCGCCGGCCGCCCCCGCCCACCTGCACGGACCGCAGCGGCTCTTCTGCCTGGAGGCGGCCCGATGAAGGCCCACCACCTGGAAGAGACGCTGCGCAAACTGAAGCTCACCGGCATGCTCGAGACCCTCGACGCCCGCCTGGCCCAGGCCACCGCCGGCGAGCTCGGTCACGTCGAGCTGGTGCAGTCACTGTGCGAAGACGAGATCGCCCGCCGCGACGCCACCGGGCTGGAGCGGCGACTGCGGGCCGCCCGCTTCGAGCAGACCTTTGTCATCGAGGACTTCGACTTCGCGTTCAACCCAAAGATCCCCGCCGCCCAGATCCGCGACCTGGCCACCCTGCGCTTCGTCGAGGCCGGCGAGTCGGTCATCCTGCACGGGCCGGTCGGGGTGGGCAAGTCGATGCTCGCCCAGGCCCTCGGCCACCAGGCCTGCCGGCGGGGCCATTCGGTGACCTTCACCAAGACCTCCCGCCTGCTCGCCGATCTCGCCGGCGGCCACGCCGACCGGACCTTCCAGGCCCGCCTGGCCCGCTGGGCCCGGCCGACCGTCGCCATCTTCGACGACTTCTCCATGCGGGACTACACCCTCAACCAGGCCGACGACCTGTATGAGCTGATCACCGACCGGGCGGGCAAGCCCTCCATCTTCACCGCCAACCGGCAGGTGTCGGACTGGTACTCGCTGTGCCGCCGCCTCAACCCGGCCCGCCGACACCGCGCCAACCCCCGAGTCGTCAAACGCAAGTACGTCCGCTGGCACGTCAAACGAGCCCGCCACCGCCTATGGCCCCAACCCACCCGACCAACT
>JBOGIE010000435.1:0-1779 GCA_050742435.1 Acidimicrobiales bacterium
TCCGCAACTACCGGCTCTTCTTCTTCGGCCAGCTGGTGTCGGTCACCGGCACGTGGATGCAGACCGTGGCCCAGAGCTGGCTGGTCCTGAACCTCACCGGGAGCGGGGTGGACCTCGGGATCACCGTCGCCCTCCAGTTCCTCCCCATGCTGCTCTTCGGGATGTGGGGCGGGCTGCTGGCCGACCGGTCGGACAAGCGCCGCCTGCTCATCGGCACCCAGGTCGCCGGCGGGGTCCTGGCCCTGGTCCTGTGGGCCCTGGTGGCCACCGGGACGGTGGAGCTCTGGATGGTCTACGTCATGGCCTTCCTGCTGGGCATGGTGACCATGGTCGACATGCCCACCCGCCAGGCGTTCGTCATCGAGATGGTGGGCCCCGACGAGGTGCCGAACGCCATCGGGCTCAACAGCGCCATGTTCAACTCAGGGCGCATCCTGGGCCCGGCGGCGGCCGGCGTCACCATCGCCGCACTGGGTCTGGCCCCGGCGTTCCTGGCCAACGGCCTCTCGTACCTGGCCGTCATCGCCGCCCTGGTGGCCATGCGCCCCGAGGAGCTGTACCGCCGGGAGCCGGCGCCGCGCCGGAAGGGCGAGGTGCGGGCCGGCATCCGCTACGTCTGGGAGGAACCGATCCTGCGCTCCACCCTGTTCCTGGTCGCCATCCTCGGCATGTTCGGCTTCAACTTCGTCGTCATCCTGCCCCTCCTGGCCCGGTTCACCTTCGACGGCGGCGCCGGCCTCTACAGCGTCTTCACGTCGCTGACCTCGCTGGGATCGCTGTCGGGGGCCCTGTTCGCCGCCAGCCGGGCCCGGCCCACCCGCCGCCTGCTGCTGGGCGCCGGCGCCTCCTTCGGCCTGCTCATGCTGGCCACCGCGGTGGCGCCCAACGTCTTCCTGGCCGGCGTGCTGCTGGTGGCCGTGGGGGTGGCCGTCATGCTCTTCCTGGCCACCGCCAACACCACCCTCCAGCTCAACTCCGACCCGGCCATGCGGGGGCGGGTCATGGCGCTGTACGGCCTGCTGTTCCTGGGCAGCACGCCGGTGGGCGGACCCCTGCTGGGATGGATCTCCGAGACGTGGGGGCCGCGCGTGGGCCTGGCCCTGGGCGGGGCGATCAGCCTGGCCGCCGCCCTGGCCGCCATCGGCGGCATCCGGGCCCGACGCCGCCTGCGGCCGGCCGCCGTTCCCGGCACCGGCGAGGCGGCCAACGTCGCTGTCGCCCAGGCCTGAGGTCACCGTCCGGTAACGCCCTCGACCCCAGGGTGCACGTCACTCCGGCCCTGGGTATTGGTAGTGCCATGATGGCGCTCCTCGTGGTCCTCCTTCTGCTCGCGCTCGTGTTCGGCGTCGGCGCCGTCCTCGAGGGCATCGCCTGGGCATTGTTGGTCGGTCTGCTGTTGCTCTTCGCGGCAGCGTGGGTCGGGTGGCAGAAGCTCCGAGGGCTGGGGCGCTCGTCGTAACCGGTCTGCGCCTCTGCCGCCGCGGGTGGCACCGCCAGAGAGTCGTTGCCCGGCGGCCTCCGGGGGGTGGCGGACGCGGCGCGGCTGGGACCTGAGCGCCTTGTTCCAGGTCGCCCGCCGCCTCTGGTCGCGCCTCCTGTCGGGGTATTGGTTCATCCCTTCGACCGCCATCGTCATCACCGCCAGCGCCGCGCTCGCGCTGACCGAGCTCGACCACCGCCTCGCTGAGAACGGCCAGCACCTCGGCTTCACCGGCGGGCCGGCCAGCGCCCGGGCACTGCTGTCGACGATTGCCGACTCCATGCTCACCCTGACCGCGC
>JBOGIE010000436.1:0-1777 GCA_050742435.1 Acidimicrobiales bacterium
GGAGGACGACGGCTACCTGCAGAAGGGCGGCACCGGCTTCGGCGTCCGCACCCTGGTGGAAGCGGTCATGTCGTTCCAGAAGCCGGCCCGGGACTGACGCTCACCTCGTCGGCCACCCGGGAGACACCGGCGTCGCTCCCGGCCTCCTCCAGCTCGGCGGCGGTGAGCCGGGCCATCCGCTCGCACGCCCGCTTGGCGAACTTCACCTGCTGGCGGCGCCCGAAGATCCGTACGCCCAGGCCCACGACGGGGTTGCCGGCCCGGGCCCGCCGCGAGAACCGGCAGGTGTGGAACTCCACGTCGCCGGTGTCGAGCCACTTCCAGACCTCGTAGTCCATCTGCCCCATCTCCAGGTGGCCCTGCAGGGTCCGGTAGTTCCAGCCCCACACCCGGACCTTGCGGCCGTCGACCTCCCGGGTCTCGTCCACCACGCCGCCCACCCGCACGCCGAACCGGAAGCGCAGGCCGTAGAAGCGGACCTCCAGCAGCATGTCGCGGTCCTCGAGCGGGCGGTCGGGGTGGTAGACGGCGCGGACGATGGAGGGATCGGCGAACTCGTAGTCGCCCATGAGCCGCTGGGCCACCTCCCAGCTGCCCCCGGGGACCGGGGGCCCGGGCGGCTCGGATGGAAGGGGTTGGCAGTAGTCGTCGGACAGCCAGCCGGCCTCGGGGGTGAACCGGTCGCGGTCGGCCAGGTCGAAGTTCAGCCCCTTGTCGTGGAGCTGGTCGAGGATCCGCCGGGCGTCGGGCTGGCGCAGGAGGCCCGCCCCGCCGGCACGGTCCTCCTCGTCGACCGTCCGGGTCTCCACGTCGATGCCGCCGGCCAGGCGTCCACCGGCCAGCTGCACCGCCTCCTCCAGGAAGGAGGTCCACATGTGGAGCTGGACCTCCTTGGCCATGTGCAACGTCTGGTACATCACCCGGGAGAGCCGGTCGCCGCTGCGGGCCCAGGACTCGATGGTGAAGAGCAGGTCGCGGCCGTCGCCGGCCCCGGCCACCCGGAACTCGATCTGCCCGGCCTCGAGGTGCTCCTCCAAGGTGAGCAGGTGGAACGAGGTGGGCGTGACGGACGCGACCCGGACGGGACCGTTCCACGGGCCGGGCATGCGGACGACGTACTCGTCGCCAGGCGCCATCGTGGCCCTGCCGCCGTGGATCTTCATGAAGCGGGCGAACTCGGTGGGCGCCACCACGTTGGGGTCGGCGGTGATCCGAGCCATGAGCTCCTCTGCGGTCAGCTCCGGATCGGCGATCCGGGCCTGGTACCGCCGGTGGAAGAGCGGCCCCACCCCCGCACCGGCCAGCTGGGCGCCCTCGAGGGAGACCGCCGGCGGCAGCGCGGGCGGCCCGTCCTCCTCCATCGATCCCGGCAGGTCACGGCGGTGCAGCGGCGTGATCCGCCACATGTAGTGCCACGACGTGAGGCCGATCCCCACGGGCCAGGCGGCGGCAGTGGCCAGGCGGCGGAAGCGGGCGGGTCGGCGGGGCATGGCGTGGGCGCTGTGTAGCTTGAGCCGATGCTAACGAGCCTGATGCAGCGCACCGGACTGCGGGGCTGGCACCTCCATACCCTGTCCTTCGCCAGCATCGGCCTCTGCATCGGCCTGTGGATCAGGGCCAAAACCGTGGACCAGGAGGAGCGGGGCAACGCCGAGCGGCGGGCGCTGTTCGTCGGCTTGTGGCCGCCGATGCTCTGGATGATGGGCGACGCCCTCGAGAAGAAGGAGTGAAGAAGGAGTAGCCAGCCGCCCCGGGTGCGGCCGGCCTAGCCGCCCCG
>JBOGIE010000437.1:0-1776 GCA_050742435.1 Acidimicrobiales bacterium
CGGTCCAGCTTGCCCTCAACGAGCGCCACGTCACTGAGGCTGGGTGGGAAGCGGCCGTGGACGAACGGCGGTTGCTCGACGTCCGCGACCTGTCGTCGGTCGCCGATGCCCGCTTCGACGCCGTCGTCGCCTATGGCGGACCGCTGTCCTACGCCTTCGATCAGGCCGAGGCCTGCATGGGCGAGATGCTCCGTGTGGTCCGCCCCGGCGGACTGGTGGTCGCCAGCGTGATGGAGGCGATCGGCACCTTGCGGATCCTGGTACGGATCATCCCGATGTACGCGGCCACGGGGCGCCTTGAGGACCTCAAGCAGGTCATGGCCACCGGCGACAACAGGCTCGACACGGGGTCGCACCCGTGCCGGATGTTCCGTTGGCGCGAGATCGAGGCGATGATCGGACGCCTGCCGTGCGCGCTGCGGGGCGCGTCGGCGTCGAACTTTCTTGTCCTCGGGCGACCCACAGGCGGTGCGGGAGATTGAGCAGGATCCGGCACTGTGGGACCTGCTCCTGGACTGGGAGGAGGAGTTCTGCGCCGAGCCCGGCTCCCTCGACAGTGGCACGCACCTGCTGTTCGCGGTGGAGCGTCGCTAGCGGACCGCAAGAGGCGTCTCCGGCCTCAGGGCATCATTGTCATTGTCACACCCTCTCGCTATACTGCGAACATATGTTCGAGCAGGCGACGGCGATCGTTGCGGGGTTGCGGGGATTGGTGCGGGACCTGGAACCGCGCTGCTTGACCGGTGCGGACGCCGCCCGGTTGCTGTCGCTGTTCGCCGAGGCCGAACGGCTGGCCGGGGTGGGCAAGGCGCTCATGGCCCGGCGGGTGGAGGAGACCTCTCACCACCAGCGGGAGGGCCACCGCAGCGCGGCGGAGTTCGTGGCGTCCAAGACGGGGACGTCGACGGGTGCCGCGGCTCGGGAGCTGGAGACGGCCCGGCGCCTGGAGAAGCTGCCCGAGACCTCCGAGGCGTGGCGGGCGGGGAAGCTTTCGGAGGCCCAGGCCAAGGAGATCGCCTCGGCGGCGTCAGTCAATCCCTCGGTCGAGTCGGGGTTGGTCAAGGCCGCGGCCACCTCCACCCTGCCCGAGCTGGCCGAGCGCTGCCGCCGGGCCCGGGCGGCGGCGGCCACCGACGAGAAGGCCCGTCACGACGCCCTGCACCGTTCCCGCTACCTGCGCCACTGGACGGGTCCCGACGGGGCCTTCCGCATGGACCTGCGCACCACGCCCGAGGCCGGGGCGGCCATCCTGGCCGGCCTGGAGCCCTTCCGGGCCCAGGTCTTCGCCGAGGCCCGGGCCGCCGGGCGGCGTGAGCGGCCCGAGGCCTACGCCGCCGACGCCCTGGAGGCCATGGCCCGGGCGGCCGGCGCCGGCGAGGGCCCGAGCAGCCCCACGGCCACCGTGCACGTGCGTGTCGACGCCTCGGCCCTGGAGCGGGGCCACGCCGAGGGCGGGGAGACGTGTGACATCCCTGGCATCGGCGCGGTGCCGGTGGCCACGGTGCGGGCCCTGCTGGGCGACGCCGTGGTGAAGCTGCTGCTCACCCGGGGCGTCGACGTGGTCTCGGTCGTCCACCTGGGCCGCACGGTCACCGCCCACCAGCGCAGCGCCCTGGAGCAGCGCGACCCCACCTGCGTGGTGGAGGGGTGCTCGGTGCGCCACCGCCTGGAGATCGACCACGTGGACGGCTGGGCCCTCACCAAGGTGACCACCCTCGACCGACTGGCCCGGCTGTGCCGCTGGCACCACCACCAGAAGACCTACTGCGGGTACCG
>JBOGIE010000438.1:0-1767 GCA_050742435.1 Acidimicrobiales bacterium
GAGTGGTATCGAAGGCGCTGCGCAGGGCGTCGTCCACCAGGTCGACGCGGAGGGCACCCACCCGGCCGTCGAGGTCGGCGAAGAGGCACTCCCCCTCACCGAGCCCCCGCACCCGGCGGCGGTGGGCCGGGGTGTCGGCCACGTTCAACACCCTCTGTGTCAACGTCTGGTGAGGCAGATGGAGCTGTCGAATCATTGAGCTGAGAGGGCGGGGAGGGAGTTCCCCGATGGCCACCACGATCCACCGATCCCTGGACGGGCGCGCCCAGTCTGGTGCCATGGATGAGACGACTGATCCGGACCCCGAGGTCCCCGAGCGCGCCCGGGGCCCCCGCCGGTACTCGGCCAGGTACAAGGCGCAGGTCCTCGAGGAGTACGAGCGCCTGGACAGGGCGGGCAAGGGCGCCCTGCTGCGCCGCGAGGGCCTGTACACGTCGCTCATCGCCGAGTGGCGCAAGCAGCGCGACCGGGGGGCGCTGCAGGCCCTGGCCAAGGCGGCCGGTCGCCAGCCGACTGACCCCCGGGACCGGGAGCTGGCCAGGTTGCGCAAGGAGAACGAGCGCCTGGCGGCCGAGCTGGCCAAGGCCCGCACGGTCATCGAGGTCCAGAGAAACCTCTCGGCGCTGTTGGAGCAGCTCGCCGCCAACAGCGCCCCGGAGGAGAAGGGCGAGAAGAGATGATCGAGCAGGCCGTCGCCGCCCTGAGCCCGGTGGTGGGCACTCGGGCGGCGTGCTCGGCCCTTGGCGTGGCCCAGGCCGGCTACTACCGCCGCCATCGTCAGAGCCCGACACCGCCCAAGCCCGAGCGGGTCCGCCTACCCCAACGGCGAGCGCTCGGCCCGGTCGAGCGCCAGCGGCTACGCCTCGTGCTCAACTCCCCCGAGCACGTGGACCAGGCCCCCGCCACGGTCTACGCCAAGCTCTTGGACCAGGGCATCTACCTGGCGTCGGTGCCGACGATGTACCGGGTGCTCCGAGACCACGACGAGGTGCACGAGCGGCGGCGCCAAGCCACCCACCCGCCGGCCAAGAAGCCCGAGCTCCTGGCCAGCGCCCCCAACGAGGTCTGGAGCTGGGACATCACCAAGCTCCTCGGCCCGGTCAAGTGGACCTACTACTACCTCTACGTGATCATCGACATCTGGAGCCGCTACGTGCCGGGATGGATGCTGGCCCGGGCGGAGAACGCCGCCTGGCCGAGGCCCTGCTGGCCCATACCGTGACCAAGCAGGGGATCGGGCGGGGCCGCCTCACCATCCACGCCGACCGGGGCTCGCCCATGGTGGCCCACCCGGTGGCCTTCCTCCTCGCCGACCTGGGCGTGACCAAGTCGCATGGCCGACCCCATCAGAGCAACGACAACCCGTTCTCCGAGAGCCAGTTCCGCACCATGAAGTACCGGCCCGACTTCCCCCCTCGTTTCGGTAGCTACCAGGACGCCCACGCCTTCTGCGGGCGCTTCTTCGCCTGGTACAACGACGACCACCGTCACTCCGGCATCGGGTTCCACACCCCGGCCGACGTCCACTACGGGCGGGCCGAGATGGTGCGGGCCCGTCGGGCCCACGTCCTGCGCGCCGCTTACGTCGAGCACCCGGAGCGCTTCGTCTGCAAGCCTCCCGAACCGCCCGCCCTCCCGGGCGCCGTGTGGATCAACGAGCCGGAGCGAGTGGGTCCTACGACACAGTGATTCCCGAAGAGATCTGCCTCAGAAAGGTTGACAGGCGCCGCACCGTGGCCATCGGGGGTGCGAGGAATCGACGCGTAC
>JBOGIE010000439.1:0-1761 GCA_050742435.1 Acidimicrobiales bacterium
ACCCGTCGCCATCGATCGGTGCTCGGTGAGTACGCCGCCCCGTCGGCCATGTAGTTGTTGAACGTGCCGTTGGATCCGCCCCAGTAGAGGACCTCGGTGCCGGTCCAGAGGTCGGCGGAGGTGATGCGGGCGGCCAGCGGGGCCGGGGCCACGTCGCGCCAGCGGTCGGTGGCCGGGTCGTAGGCCGCCCCGTCGCCGAAGACCTGCGTCCAGTCCTCGCCGCCCCAGAACACGACCTCCTTGTCGGTCCAGATCGCCGGCACGAACCGGCCGGCCAGAGGCGACTCCGGGAGCGGGCGCCAGCGGTCGGTGGCCGGGTCGTATGCCGCGCCGTCGGCGAAGGCCTCGTCGCTCGTGCCGCCGCCCCAGAACACCACCTCGTTCCCCGTCCACGCCATCCCCGACCGCATCGACCGGGCGGAGAGCGGGGAGGGCGGCAGCATCCGCCAGCGATTGGTCGCCGGGTCGTAGGCGGCTCCGTCGGCGAAGAACTGCGAGCTCACGATGTCGCGCCCTCCCCAGAGGACGAACTCCTTCCCGGTCCACACGCCCGAGGTGCCCCGGCCCGCGAGAGGGGCGGGGGGCAGCATCCGCCAGCTGTCGGCGGCCGGGTCGTATGCCGCGCCGTCGGAGAACACCTCGGTCGTCCCGACCGTTCCTCCCCACAAGAGGAACTCCTTGCCCGTCCACCCGGACGCCGCGCCCGTGCGGGCCGAGAGGGGGGAGGGTGCGATCGTCCGCCACCGGTCCGAGGCAGGGTCGTACGCACCCCCGTCGGGCAGTGGCTCGACGTTGTCGAACTGGCAGGGGTTGGCCTTGCAACTCCCGCCGCCCCACACGACCATCTCCGTGCCGGTCCACACCACCTCGGGCGAGTACCTCCCCGCGATCGGGGCGGTCGCCATGTCCTTCCATTCCCCTACCGGCGCGGCGTCCTCGTCGGACCCTCCGCCGCCGCACGCGGCCAGGACGACGGCGAGGGCGACCACAACGGACCGAGTCTTCGCTGGCACCACGCCTCCCATTCTCGTGCCTGGTGACTTACGGTGCCGCGCATGTCTCTCAGGAGCGGCCTGTTCCGAGCGGTGACCGGGCTCCACCGGGCCGTCTTCCGGCTCTCCCGGGGCCGGGTCCTGGGGCGGGCGGGGGGAATGCCGGTCGTGATCCTCAGGACGGTCGGCCACCGCAGCGGCCGCAAGCGCCGGACGATCCTGACCGCGCCGCTGGTCGAGGGTGACCGGGTGGTCCTCGTCGCCTCGTACGGCGGCTACGGCCACAACCCCGTCTGGTACCAGAACCTCCTCGTCCGTCCCGAGGTCGGGCTGACGATGGCCGGGACGGGGGAGCGGCGGATGCGGGCCCGGGTCGCCCTCGGTGACGAGCGGGCCGAGCTCTGGCCCCGGATCGTGAGCGCCTACCCCGGGTACGGCCGGTACCAGCAGAAAACCGACCGGCGGATCCCGGTCGTCGTCCTCGAGCCGTACGCTGGGGACCGGTAAGCGACGGGCAGGAGGGGCAGGGGATGGGGCTGATCGACAAGCTCAAGGGCGAACTGGTCGACATCATCGAGTGGGTCGACGACTCCCGCTCCACGCTGGCGTGGCGGTTCCCCCGCTACAACAACGAGATCAAGAACGGCGCCCAGCTCATCGTCCGGGAGGGCCAGCGGGCGGTGTTCGTCTACCGGGGGCAGCTGGCCGACAGCTTCGACCCCGGGCCCCACGAGCTGACCACCGAGAACCTGCCCATCCTGAGCACGCT
>JBOGIE010000440.1:0-1751 GCA_050742435.1 Acidimicrobiales bacterium
ACGCCCTCACTCCCGTAGGTGAAGGAGAAGTAGCCGGTCACGTGGGCGAACAGCGGGCCCAGGGGGTACTGGCGCTGGAGCTTGAAGTCGTTGTTGGACGGGACGGACTGGGCCACCACCGCCCCGTCGGACGTCTGGATGACCCCGCGGGGCTGGGTGAAGTCCCGCACCACGGCCCGGCTGTTGGCCGGGTGGTTGTTGAGGTCGTCGGCGGCGATGATCTGGAGGTAGTTGAGCTGGATGAACAGGGCCGAGAACAGCACCATGAGCACGATCCCGAGCTTGCGGATCTGGGCGTTCACCGTGCCGCCCCCGCGTAGGACCGCACCCCGTCGCGCTCACGGTCGCGGTCGTCGTCGGAGATGCGCAGCAGCAGGGCCAGGAGGATGTAGTTCGAGATCAGCGACGAGCCTCCGTAGGACACGAACGGGAGCGTGATGCCGGTGAGGGGGACGAGGCGGGTCACCCCGCCCAGGATGATGAAGGTCTGTAGGCCGAGGATGGCGGTGAGCCCGGCGGCCAGGAGCTTCTCGAACGGCGACTCCACCCGCATGGCGATCCGAAGGCCGGCGCCCACGAACAGGATGAACGCCATGAGCACGGCGGCGGTTCCCAGCAGGCCCAGCTCCTCGCCGATGGCGGCGAAGATGAAGTCGGTCTCGACCGCGGGGATGCGCTGGGGGCTGCCCTGGGAGATGTTGGTGCCGGTCAGGCCGCCGGCGGCGAAGGCGAACATGGCCTGCACCGTCTGGTAGCCGGCGTCGCTGGCCACCGACCAGGGGTCGATGAGGATGTTGATGCGGGTCTTGACGTGGTCGAAGATGGTCCAGGCCAGGAAGGCCCCGCCGGCGAACATGAGCCCGCCGATGCCGAGGTAGACGCCCCGCGCCGTCGCCAGCCACAGCAGGACGATGAACAGGGCGAAGAAGAGGAGTGACGAGCCCAGGTCGCGCTCCCAGAACATCACCACCAGCGAGAAGGCCCAGGCCAGCACGATGGGCCCGAAGTGGCGGACGTTGGGCACCCACACACCGGCCACCCGGCGGGTGCCCATGGCCAGCAGCGGCTGCTTCTCCACCAGGTAGGAAGCGAAGAAGACGCAGAGGGCGATCTTGGCCAGCTCGCCGGGCTGGAAGGTCATGGGGCCGAGGCTGACCCACAGGCGGGCCCCGTTGATGTTGCGCCCGATCCCGGGCAGGAGGGGCATGAGGAGCAGGCCGAGGCCGACCAGGGCGAAGGTGTAGCGGAAGCGCTCGATGTCGCGGGCCCTGGGGATCAGGGCCAGGGTGGCGACGAACGCGCCGACACCGAGGGCCGTCCACAGGGCCTGCAGGCCGGCCAGGTCGGGGTCGAGGCGGGCGATGAAGACGTAGCCCAGCCCGTTGAGGAGCCCGGCCAGGGGCAGGAGCATGGGGTCGGCGCCGGGGGCCAGCCGCCGGGTGGCGACGTGGGCGGCGGCCAGCAGGCCCAGGATGATCAGCAGGAAGGGGACCAGGTTGGCGGGCAGCGACGCGCTGCGGCCCAGACCGGCCAGGGCGTAGGCGCCGGCGGTCAGCACGGCGGCCATGACCATCAGCCCCAGCTCGGTGTTGCGGCGCACCGCGGCCAGGACGGTGCTCATGGTCGACTGGTGGACGTGGTCGACGTCGAACTGGGTGGTGGGGCCAGCGTCGTGGTGGTCGGTGGGGCCCGGCGGGCCTCGACTTCCTGGCGCAGGTTGTTGACGTAGCGGTCGGCCGCCGCCTTGCTCG
>JBOGIE010000441.1:0-1726 GCA_050742435.1 Acidimicrobiales bacterium
CCTCGGCCGGATCGAGGGGATCGGCCCGGCCGCGGTGTCCGCCGTGCTGGACCGGGTGGGCCTGGCCGATCGCGCCGACGACCCGGTGCGCAACTACTCCCTCGGTATGCGCCAGCGCCTGGGCATCGCCATCGCGCTGCTCAAGGACCCCCAGCTGCTGGTGCTGGACGAGCCGGCCAACGGCCTCGATCCGGCCGGGATCAAGGAGGTCCGCGAGCTCCTGCGGGGGCTGGGAGCGGAGGGGCGGACGGTGTTCGTGTCCAGCCACCTGCTCAGCGAGGTCCAGCAGACGTGCGACCGGGTGGCCGTGCTGGCCCGCGGCCGCTGCGTGGCCGCCGGCCCGGTCGACGACGTGCTGGCGTCCCGGCGGTCCCGTGGCCTGGTCGTGAAGCTGGCCGACCTCGAACGGGGGCGTGCCGCGCTGGCCGAAGCGGGCATCGGGTCGACGCTCAACACCGATCATCTGCGGGTCGACCTCTCTCCGGCCGAGGCCGAGCGGGTCACCCGGGCCCTGGTCGGCAAGGACCTGTACCTCACCGAGCTCCGCCCCGAGGAGATCAGCCTGGAGTCCGTCTTCCTCGACCTGACCGGCGAGCAGGCGTGAGCCGCCTTCTGTCCGGCGAGCTGCGCCGGGTGCTGGCCCGGCGGATGCTGCGGGTGCTGACCCTGCTGGCCGTGACCGGTATCGCCCTGGCCGGCATCCTCACCTTCGCCAACAGTGAGGACGTGGCGAGCGAGGAACTCGCCGCCCGGCGCCAAGCGGCGGCGGCCGCCGTCGAGGCCTGCCTGGCGGGCGAGGCGCCGACCATCGACGGCCGGGTGTTCCGGGGCCCGCCGCCCGGCAGCCCGGACCGGACCGAGTTCTGCCAGTTCGCCGCCGGGCGGGTCGAGGATGGGCGCTTCAAGCTGCGCGGTCTCAAGGGCATCCTCCAGGGGACGACCGCGCCCCTCGTCGTGGTCGCCTGGCTCATCGGCGCGTCGGTCATCGGCTCGGACTGGCAGTCCCGCACCATCACCACCCTGCTCACCTGGGAACCGCGCCGGGCCCGGGTCCTGCTGGCCAAGGCCTTCTCGTGCATCGTGGTGGCCTGCGGCTTCGCCCTCCTCGCCCAGGCCCTGCTCAGCGCCGCCCTCCTGCCCGCCGCCCTCCTGCACGGCACGACCGAGGGCACCGGCGGCGACTGGCTCCGCTCCGTGTTCGGCGTGCTGCTCCGGGGCACCGGACTGGTGGCCATCGCCGCGGCTGTGGGTTTCTCGGTGGCCTCGATCGGCCGCAACACCGCGGCGGCCCTCGGCATCGGCTTCGCCTACTTCCTGGTGATCGAGAACGTGGTCGGCAGCTTCCTCGAGGACTTCCGCCGCTGGCTGGTCCTGGGCAACGCCATCGTCCTGGTCTCGGGGGAGAACTCGGGTGGAGAGGTCTTCGGTCGTTCGGTCCTGGCCGCGGGGGCCTACCTCACGGCAGTGGCCATCACCCTCCTGGCCGCAGCCACGCTCGTCTTCCGCCGCCGCGACGTCGCCTGATCGGGGGCGCGACCCACTCACGCCGCGCTCCGTTCGTGTCGGCGATGGCGAGGATCGTCTGGCGGGACGAACGGCCGCGTGCCCCGGCCTTCCACCAGTCCCCAGCCGTCCTGGGTCTTGCGGTCGTGGTGGTGGGAGCACAGCCGGTCGAGCAGGTCGAGCACGGTGAGGTGGCTGGCGGCCCAGTCCACCCGGTGGTCGT
>JBOGIE010000442.1:0-1719 GCA_050742435.1 Acidimicrobiales bacterium
GTTCAAGTCCCCTCTCCGACACCAAACGGGTTCATCAGCCGGTGCCAGCCGGCGGTGTCCCGGGGGCCGTGTCGAGGTTGACGAACAGCTCGCCGGCTTGGCCGTCGAACCCGCCTGCCTGTATCCAGTACGTCGTCCCGGGGGTGGGCGGGAAGACAATCTGGGATTGGACTGTCCCGTCCGTGTCGTCGTTGCAGTCCACCACCGTGAGGTCGTCGACGGCACCGCCGGTGTACACGGCCAGCACCGTGTCGAAGTCCGAACCCTCCGTGTCGACCCGCAGCACCGTGGAGGCGTCGGGCGCGAACCGGTACCAGACGGTCGCCCCGATCTGGCCGCACGGCCGCGGCTCCCCGGGTTCGACCCCCGCTCCGTCCGTGGTCCGGGCGTCGCCGAAAGGCAGCGCCTCGATCGGGAACGCGTCGGCCACGAGGTCGTTCCCCGGGGAGGGCGACGGCGGTGGCGGGGGTGGTGGCGGCGGCACCAGGAGACGCTCGCCCCGGACGACGAGGGTGCCCTGCTCACCGTGGAACCCGCCGGCCTGGATGCGGTACGTGACGCCGGCGGAGGCGTCGAAGACGACGGCCGACGTCAGGCCCCCTGCCGCGTCGTCGTTGCAGCGGACGAGGGCGAGGTTGTCGACGGTGTCGCCGGTATAGACGGCCATCACGGTGTCGAAGTCGGAGCCGAACGTCTCCAGACGGACGTGCCCGTCGTCCGTGGGGGTGATCTGGTGCCAGACGGTGGCGCCCACCTCGCCACAGGGCCGCGGCTCGTCTGGTTCCAGGCCGGCCGAGGTCGTGGTCTGGAGGGTCACGAATGGCGGGGCGTCGGCGACCACGGCCGCGGCGAAGTCGTCGTTCGCGGGCGGCGGTGACGGATCGCCGGGCGGCGCTGGCGGCATCGCCCCCAGCACCGGGGGATCGGAGGTGGCCAGCGAGTGGACGAAGCCGCGCCAGAGCGCCCGCGTCTCCTTGTCTTGGAAGGCGGCGAAATGGTCCCCGCCCAGGATCTGGCGGAGCCCCGCCGTGGTCGGCTCCCCACTGCTGGTGGCGATGTTGGCGCTGACCGGCAGCAGTTGGGGCGCCAACCCCCGCAACTCGTGAGCCCGGCCGGGGGATGCCACCGGCTCCAGAAGGGGCACGCCACCCGCGGCGGCCACCGCGTTCGTGGCGTCGACCGGGCTGAAGGGGTCTTCGGTGCCTGCGGTCATGAGCACGTCCTTGCCGGGTCCGCCCGAGACCGGCTGCGTCCAGTACGGCGCGTAGTTGACCGGGTCGGCCGCGTCCCACACGGTCTGGAACAGCGTGGTCGCCGGATGGAAGGCGTCCAGGTGCCCCGGGGGGATCCCGAGAATGATGCCCAGCACGAACCGCAGGAGCTCCTGGTCCGGGCGTTGCAGGAGGCCCACGTCGGCGAAGACGCCCGCCGAGGCGCTCAGCACGCCGCCGCCGAGCTCGGGCTCGACGCCGAGGGCGATCGCTCCCGTGATCGCGCCCTGTGAGTGCCCGAACTGGACGATGGACGCGGGATCGAGCCGCACCGGGCTGTCCGGCCCGGTGTCGGACGCCGACAGGTTGAAGCGCCCGTCGGCGACCATGCGGGTCAGCCAGCTGACGTCCAGCGCCCCCTGGCGGAAGTTGGTGCGCGCCGCCGCCGGGTTCAGGATGTTGAACGTGACCGCGGCCGGGTCGATGCCGGTCCCACGGGCACCGTGGA
>JBOGIE010000443.1:0-1711 GCA_050742435.1 Acidimicrobiales bacterium
GGCGGGCGGCGGGGCCGACTCGGACTGGGACGGCCGGACGGTCAGCGGCCCGGCGGCGACGGCGCCGGACGGCCCCCACGGCGAGGACGAGGAGGGTGGCCCCGGTGACCAGCCGCCCGGCCACGGCGGCGGCCGGGCGCTCGTACTCGAGGGTGACCACGTGGCTGCCGGCGTCGACCGGGACGCCCACGAAGCCTCCGTCGGCCTCGACCACCGGGGCGGGACGGCCGTCGACCTCGGCCTTCCAGCCCGGGAACCACGACTCGGCCACCACGACCAGGGCGGGCTGGGGCCCGTCGGCCTGGATGCGCCACCGGCCGGGGCCCGGGCGGCTGGGCTGCACGGTGGTCGCCGACGGCGGATCGCCGGCCACCGGTTCGTAGATCGGGGCGAAGGCGGCGGAGCGGTCGCGGCGCAGGGTGCCGCCCACCACCAGGTTCCCGGGCTGGTCCACCGAGTGGCCGGCCACCAGCCGGGGGACCTTGTCGTCCTCGCAGCCCGGGCAGCTCAGCACGAAGGCGTACTCCCGCCCCGCCGACCCGGTGATCGGGTCGAAGGTGAAGGCGGCGAAGCCGTACTCGTCGATGCCCACCGCCATGCCCCGGGCGACCTCCGGGCCCAGGGCCGGTCCGGTCCCCGGCCCCCCGGCCCCCACCACCTCGTGCAGCACCAGCTCGGCCCGGTCCGGGGCCCGGTCGAGGTAGGCCGAGATGCCCTGAAGCCGGTCGGTGGTCGACCGGAACACCGCTCCCACGCCCTCCCCGACGTTGAGGAGGTCCACGCCGGCGAAGAGCGTGCCCAGCCAGGTGTGCAGCCCGCAGGCCACGCCCAGCTGGCTGGCCAGGGCCGGGTCGAGCCGGGCGCCCGAGTCGTCGGCACACGGAGTGGTCGAGCGGACGTCGACCACGGTGGTGGCGGCCAGGGCCGGCGAGGCGCTGGGAGAGCCGGTGAACACCCCGACGTTGCGGTGGGCCAGGCCCACGGCCAGCTCGGGGGTGATGTCGCGGGAGGCCATGGCCACGGTGTGGTTGTAGGCCCGCACCATCGGCAGGGCCCGGGCGTTGCGGGCCAGGTCGATGGCGGGCACGGCCTCGGCCGCCGTCCCCTTGTCGGTGGCCCGCTCGGTCACCTGGTAGGCGGTGGCCGACAGCCCGTAGGCCCGTTCCCGGTAGGCGTTGGGGGTCAGGAAGGGCTCGGCCGTGAGCCGCCACACCTGCTCGCCGGCCACGAAGTGGGGCCAGCCGATGGTGAGCGGCCGGCCGGTGTCGAGGAGGGCGTCGACGGCCGAGGGCTCGATCTGGGTGGGGGCGATGCGGAACCGCCCCGTGTCCGAGGCCAGGGCCGCCTCCACCTCGCGGTAGGCGGCCTCGGTGGCCGGTGGGCGGACCCGGTAGTACGAGCGGTAGGGCCACACGTCGAGGAGGAAGACGCCGGCCACGGCCAGGGCCACGGCACCAGCCAGCACGCCGGGCAGGGCGGCCGGCGCCGAGCGGGCCCGGTTGCGCTCGGCCCACTCCTGGGCCAGCACGACCGGGTAGGCGGCGCCCAGGGCCAGGGCGAGGGGGGCGACGGTGTAGAAGCGCGGGAAGCGGATGCTCTCGAACAGCGGGACCAGCTTCTGCAGGGTGACGAAGGGGGTCAGGTAGGGCACGGCGGCCAGGAAGCCGGCGGCGCCCAGGACGAACAGCGGCGCCAGCCGGCCCAGCCGCAG
>JBOGIE010000444.1:0-1704 GCA_050742435.1 Acidimicrobiales bacterium
GGCGCCGCCCTGGTGGCCGGGGCGCGGTTCGACCACGCCGCCGCCGGCATCGCCCGCTTCGCCGGGGTGGGGCGGCGCTCGCAGGTGCGGGGCCGGCGGGACGGGGTCACGTTCGTCGACGACTACGCCCACCTCCCGGGCGAGGTGGCTCCCACGCTGGCCGCGGCGCGTGAGGGCGGGGGTTGGGACCGCATCGTCTGCGTCTTCCAGCCCCACCGCTACAGCCGGACCGAGGCCCTGTGGGCCGACTTCGCCGACGCCTTCGCCGACGCCGACGTGCTGGTGGTCACCGAGCTCTACCCGGCCGGGGAGGCCCCCCGGCCGGGCGTGACCGGGCGGCTGGTGGCCGACGCCGTGCGGGGCGCCCATCCCTCGGCCCGGGTGGAGTGGGTGCCGGAGCGCGCCGGCCTGGTGGCCTTCCTCCGGGGCGAGCTGCGCCCCGGCGACCTGTGCCTGACCCTGGGCGCCGGCGACCTCACCACCCTCCCCGACGAGCTGCTGGCGTGAGTTCCGTCGACGCCGCGGCAGCCGTCCTGGGCGACCGGGCCCGGCGCGGCGTCCCCCTGGGGCCGTTCACCACCTACGGCGTGGGCGGCCCGGCCGCCCTGCTGCTGGAGGACTGCGGCCCGGAGGAGCTGGGGCTGGCCCGGCGGGCGCGGGCCGCGGCGGGCGGCGACCTCCCCGTGCTGGTCATCGGCCGCGGGTCCAACCTGCTGGTGGCCGACCGCGGCTTCCCCGGCCTGGTCCTGACCCTCGGCGAGTTCTTCACCGCCATCCACCCCGACGAGGCCCCGGTCGACGGAACGCACGCGGTGCGGGCCGGCGGGGCCCTGAGCTTCCCGGTGCTGGCCCGGCGGACGGCGGCCATGGGCCTGCGCGGCCTCGAGTGGGCGGTGGGCGTCCCCGGCTCGGTGGGCGGGGCGGTGCGCATGAACGCCGGTGGCCACGGCTCCGACGTCAAGGCCGTCCTGACCCGGGCCTGGCTGTTCGACCTGGCCGGCCAGCCCGACGACGGTGGGTTCGAGGTGCCGGCCGCCGACCTTGATCTGGGCTACCGGAGGTCGGCGATCACGCCCCTCCAGGTGGTGGTGGCCGCCGAGTTCGCCCTGACCCCCGGCGACCGGGACGAAGCCGAGGCCGAGATCTCCGCCGTCGTCCGCTGGCGCCGCGAGCACCAGCCCGGAGGCTCGAACGCCGGCTCGGTGTTCGCCAACCCCGAGAGCGACTCGGCCGGGCGCCTGATCGACGCCGCCGGGCTGCGGGGCCACCGCCGGGGATCCGCGTTCGTGTCGCCCAAGCATGCCAACTTCGTACAGGTGGACGAGGGCGGCTCGGCCGACGACGTGCGGGCCCTGATCGAGGAGGTGCAGGCCATCGTGGCCAAGCGCTTCGGCGTGGTCCTGGAGCTGGAGAACCGGCTGGTGGGCTTCGACAACTCACCCTCGAGTGGAGGTTGAGGGTGGATCCCCGCTTTCGTGAACGTCGGGTGGAGGTGCGGCGGGAGGAGGGTCGCCGGCGGCTCCGGGTCCTGGTGGGCATCACCGCCACGGTCCTGGTCGGCACCGGCGGGTGGGCCGCCACCGGCTCGCCCCTACTCGACCTCGACCGCGTGGTGGTGGAAGGGGCGGTCCGCACCGACCCCACCGAGGCCCGGTTCGCCTCCGGGCTACGGCGGGGCCAGCGGCTGATCGACGTCGACGAGGG
>JBOGIE010000445.1:0-1695 GCA_050742435.1 Acidimicrobiales bacterium
GCCCGGGCGTGGTGGCGGAGGCCGGCGGCCAGCCCGGCGTCGGGCGCGCCGGCGCCCAGCGCATAGCGACCTCCGCCGGCGTCGTCGCGCTGGACGACGCCCCACGCGCCCAAGGCGTCGAGGACCACCCGCAGCCCGTGGCCGTCGAGACCGAGCCGGCCGGCGATCTCCTCGGCCGTGCCGGGCAGGGCGGCCAGGGCGCCGGACCGAGCCGCGGCGTCGAAGAGCAGGACCATGCGCCAGTCGGCGACTTCACCGGGCGGGGCCAGGAACGAGTGGTCTGTTTCCTGCTCGGGCACGCGGGCGCTGCTCCTCTCCGGAGGTGGGTACCGGGCCGGTCCGAGCATAAGGTCGACGCGAGCACCTTGGATGCGTTGGCATCCGGAGCTGTGGGGCTGATGGCCGCTTGCGGTGGTCCCTCTCGGCGGGTACCAACGCTCCCTGAACGGCCTCGATGGTTCTTTGTCGGCTGGTGTACCTCAGAGGTACCTCAGCCGACAAAGAACCGGTGTCCGCCGCGTCGGCCCAGGCCATGGGCTGTCAGCAGGAGGGCTGGGGCGCCTTGGTGGTGTCGGGGGCGGCGGTGGGGGGAGCTTGCGTGGCACCGGGGGCGGACGGGCCCGGGGCCCCGTTGGTGGACGCGTGGAGCCCGGTGTAGTCCAGGCCGAGGATGAGGACGACGTCGGCGTCGGCGACCGTGGCGTCCTGCTCGAGGGTGGCGCCGGAGATGAGGGCGTCGCGCAGGAAGGCGGCCTTGGCCTGGTTCCCCGGCCCGTACCGCACCACGGTCTCCTCGAAGTCGTAGGTGGCGGCGTCGCCGGTGGTGGTGATCCGGAAGCCGGCCTGCTGCAGGGCCGAGGCGGCCCGTGACGCCCCGGCGTCGGCCCCGTTGCCGTTCAGGACGTTGACCGCCACGTCGGCGGCGCGCACCGACGACGTGTCGACCGAGACGCCGTTGAGGCGGTCGATGTACTCCTGGGCCTTGGCCGTGTCCATGAGCTGGACCGCGGCCCCACCGACGAACCCGTCGGTGGTGGGCAGGGTCAGCATGTCGACCGTGTCCGGGTCGATGGAGCGGAACCGGCGAGCCAGGGTGGTGATGTCCTTGGTGGACATCTGCTGGTCGACCCGTACGTTCTCCACCCCGATGTCGATCAGCCGGTTCAGGGTGAGGGGGTTGGTGAGGCCGGCCGAGACCGCCTTCCCCAAGATGCGGCGGATGAAGTCCTGCTGGCGGCCGATGCGCTCGATGTCGGAGTTGCTTCCCTCGAGCCAGCGCCCGCGCTCGTAGGTCTCGTAGTAGCGGCTGCGCACGTAGGCCAGGGCCTGGTAGCCGTCGAGCTCGTTGCAGCCGGCCATGGGGATGTCGAGCCCGGTCATGATGTCGCGGGCCTGGGCGTCGGCCCAGACCTTGACCCCGCCGATGGTGTTGACGATGCGCTCGAAGCCGGTGAAGTCGACCTCCACGTAGTGGTTGATGTCGATGCCCAGCGCTTCCTTGATCGTGCGGATCAGGAGGGGTGGGCCGCCGATGGAGAACGACGCGTTGATCTTGTCGCGGCCCCCGGTGCCCGGGATGGGGACGTAGAGATCCCGGGGCAGTGACAGGATCGCCGCCTTCTGCTGCTTGGGATCGATGTGCAGGATCATGATCGTGTCGCTGCGCTGGCCGGCGGTACCGGCATCGCCCTTCCC
>JBOGIE010000446.1:0-1691 GCA_050742435.1 Acidimicrobiales bacterium
GAGGCGGCCCGCAAGACCCAGCCCGTGATCGTGCCCGGCGCCTTCCTCGTGAGCTCGCTGTGCATCATCGTCTACGCCACCTTCAACCAGGTCACCCCGTTCGCCGTCGTGGTGGCCACCGGCACGCTGCTGGTGGCGATCATCCGGATGGGGTTCGCCTTCCGGCAGCTCCAGACGCTGGCCGAGAGCAAGCGGGAGGCCCGCACCGACGAGCTGACCGGCCTGCCCAACCGCCGCCACTTCTATGAAACGCTGCGGACCAGCCTGGTCCCGAGCCCGGACCGCCGCGACCTGGCCGTGCTGATGATCGACCTGGACCGGTTCAAGGAGATCAACGACAGCCTCGGCCACCACGTGGGCGACGAGGTGCTGCGCCAGCTCGGTCCCCGGCTGTCCGAGGTGGTGAACGGGTCGGGCACCGTGGCCCGGCTGGGCGGCGACGAGTTCGGCCTCCTCGTGTCGCCCCTGGAGAGCCCGGAGCAGGCCACGCTGGTGGCCGAGCGGGTGCGCGACGACCTGCGCCGCAGCTTCGTGCTCGACACCATGAGCCTCCACGTCGACGCCAGCATCGGCATCGCCATCTCCCCCGAGCACGGCGACGCCGCCGACACCCTGCTGCAGCGGGCCGACATCGCCATGTACGAGGCCAAGCGCAACCATCAGGCCTGGGAGGTGTACTCGCCCTTCCGCGACCGCCACACGCGCGACCGGCTCGAGCTCATGGAGGACGTGCGCGACGCCATCGCCCGCGGCGAGCTCGTGCTCTACTACCAGCCGAAGGTCGACATGGCCACGCGCGCCGTGACCGGCGTCGAGGCCCTGGTCCGGTGGCAGCACCCCGAGCGCGGCCTGCTCACGCCCGACCGCTTCCTCACGCTCTTCGAGCAGAGCGGGCTCATCGGCCCCCTCGCCATGACCGTGCTCGAGCTGGCCATGGCCCAGCAGGCGGAGTGGGCCCGCGTCGACCTGCCGCTCAGCATGGCGGTCAACCTCTCGGCCGCCAACCTGTCCGACGACCGCCTCCCCGAGAAGGTGTTCGAGGTGTTCGACCGTTGGGACGTCGACCCGGGCAACGTGGTCCTGGAGATCACCGAGGACAGCCTCATGGTCGACGCCGACCAGAGCCTGGAGGTCCTCGAACGGCTGCACGCCCAGGGCGTCCAGCTCTCCGTCGACGACTACGGCACCGGCTTCTCGTCGCTCGCCTACCTGCGCGACCTCCCCGTCCACGAACTGAAGCTCGACCGGGCCTTTCTCGCCGCCGCCGACGAGGACGAGCGGGCCGTCGCCATCATCCGTTCCACCGTCGACCTGGCCCACTCCCTCGACCTGCGCATCGTGGCCGAGGGCGTGGAGACCGACGCCAACCTGGCCCTCATCGCCGAACTGGGCTGCGACGCCGCCCAGGGCTACCTCCTCGGACGGCCCGCCCCGGCCTCCGCCCTCTTCCGCGCCGCACCGGCGGCCGGCGCCCTCTAGCCGGCCAGGGCCAGGACGGGGTCGGGACTGGGGCCGGCGTCGGCGGCCGGCTCGCCGTCGGCGGACCGGACTCCGGGCACGAACAGGAAGGCCAGCGTCACCGCCGCGCCCAGGGCGCCGGCCACCACGAAGGTGCTGCGGGCGCCGATCACCGCGGTCACCGGCGCCACCACCGCGAACGACAGCGGGACCAGGCCGGTGGAGATGAACCA
>JBOGIE010000447.1:0-1683 GCA_050742435.1 Acidimicrobiales bacterium
CGGCAACGGCGGCCGCCGCGGCCTGGCGCTGGCGCAGGGTCTCGGCGATGGCCGCCGACTCCTCCTCGAGGTCCTCCAGCTCGGCCTCGAACTCCTCCTTGCGGGCCAGGACCTCGTCGCGGAGGGCGTCGTGCTGGGCCATCTCGGCCTGGACCTCGGCCCGGGCCGAGGCCTGGGCGTCCCGGCTGCCCTGGAGGGTGACCCGCTGGCCGGCCACCACGTCGCGCTGGCCCTGCGCCTCGACCTTGGACGCCTCGACCTGCTTGCCCAGGTCCCCCACCTCGTCGCGCAGGCGCTCGGTGGCGGCGATGGCGTCGGTCTGGGAGCCGACCACGGCCCGCATGTAGGACCGCTTGGAGGCCAGGTCGCCCAGGCTGGACGACTTGAGGAGCATGGTGGCGTAGCTGGCCGCTTCGGACTGGCCGGTGTAGGCGGCGATGGCCTGGCGGCCCAGCTCGGCCTTGGCCTCGGCCAGGGCCAGGCGGGCCTCGTCCAGCCGGGCCTCGACCGCCCGCTGCTGGGCTTCCAGGGCACTCAGCTTGGACTGGGCGCCGTCGAGCTGGCGCTGGACGGCGGCGATCTCGCTGTCGTAGGCGGCCACCTTGGCGTCGAGCACCGACTTGCGCTTGCCCGACTCCTCGATCAGCCCGAGCAGGCGGGCCTCCTCGGCCGAGGCGGTGTCGACCTGCTTCTTGGTGGCGTCGATCTCCCGGTCGATCCGGGTCTTGTCGGCGTCGGTCTGGGCCCCGGCCACGCCGGACACGAGTGAGGGCACCGCGGCCACGACCGCCAGGAGCAGCGCGACGGCCCCGCGCCAAGCCTTCACATGGGCAACAGTAGCCACACCAGCCCCATCGACAAAGGAAGATCCTTTAGACGTCGAGGAAGCGGCTGACGGCCAACGCCGAGCCGACCGTCCCCACCACCACGCCGACGATCAGCAGCAGGATGCCTGTCCCGGTGACGTCGGCCCCGGTGACCAGGAACTGCTTGAAGAGCTGGATGTCGTTGCGGGCCCCGGCGATGCGGTCCTGGATCAGGTCGCGGCCGATCCAGACCACGCCGAAGGCCAGGGCGGCGCCGGCCAGGCCCTGCAGCAGGCCTTCGAGCATGAACGGCACCCGGATGAACCAGTTGGTGGCGCCCACGAGCTTCATCACGCCCACCTCGCGCCGGCGGGCGAAGATGGCCATGCGGATGGTGTTGAGGATGAGGAGCGAGGCCGCGCCCAGCAGGACGATGGCGATGCCCCACAGCATGATCTGGAGGAAGTTGGTGACCGACACCAGGGCGTCGACCTCCTCCTTGGCGTAGCTCACCCGGAAGACCCCGGCGGTGTCCTCGAACCGCTCGCCGACGATCTTGGTCTGCTCGGCCTCCCGGGGGACCACCCGGTACGAAGGCGGGATCTGGTCGACGGTGAGGCTGTCGCGCACGTCGGGCTCGTTGGCGAAGATGAGCTTGAACTCCTCGAACGCCTCCGGTTTGCTGACGTAGCGGTAGCTCCTGACCTCCGGCATCTGCTTGAGCTGGCGGTCGATGGCCTCCGACTCGGGCTGGCTGGCGTCGGCCTTCATGAAGATCGACAGCTCGACGTTGCCCTTCCACTGCACCGTGGCCCGGTCGACCCCCCGCTTGACCAGCAGGGCGCCCCCCACCAGGGTCAGCGACACGGCCACGGTG
>JBOGIE010000448.1:0-1680 GCA_050742435.1 Acidimicrobiales bacterium
GGTGCGGCGGACGCGCGCCGGCGCCTGCCGGACGGCCCGGGGCCGGACCGTCTCGGTGTCGCCCTCCCCGTTGTGCTGGGCGGCGCGCGTCGCCGCGATCCGCACCCCTTCGGTGGCCTCCTGCGGGCCGTCGGTCACCACCGGGCGACGGCGGTCATCACCGTGCCCAGGCGGGCCGGACGGCGATAGGCAGGGTTCATGACCTCTCTCGTAGGCTCCATCGGGTGGACGTGGCCGTCGTGGGCGGATGCCTGCTGACCGGCCTGCGCGACGTCACGAACGACCTTACCGCCCTCGACAGGCCCGGTCACGGGCGGTGGGCGGTCGTCCTGCCGTTCGACGGGCCCGCGGTGTGCGCCCGGTTCGACCACTCGGTCCCGGCATCGGCGACGGCCGTACCGACCCCGCCTCCTCCGATCTCTCGCGCCGCGTGGGTCTCGAGCCTCGACCGGGACGGATTTTCCAAGGGCGTGGCGGCGGTGCGTGAGGCGGTGCGGGCCGGCGACGTCTACCAGGTCAACCTGTGCCGGCGGCTGTCGGCGCCCCTACCCGCGGGCTACGACATCGTCGGGCTGGGTGCCGCACTCGCCCGCCACAACCCGGCCCCGTTCGCCGCCACCGTCCGGGTCGACTCGGCCGGGCTGGCCGTCGCCTCGGCGTCGCCCGAGCTGTTCCTGCGCCGCCGCGACGACCGCGTCGAGACCCGTCCCATCAAGGGCACCACCGCCCCGGGGGCCGGCTTCCTGGCCAAGGACCGGGCCGAGAACGTCATGATCGTGGACCTCATGCGCAACGACCTCGGCCGGGTGTGCCGCTTCGGATCGGTGGACGTGCCCGATCTCTGCCGCGAGGAGCGGCACCCGGGCGTGTCGCATCTGGTGAGCACCGTCCGGGGCCGGCTGCGACCGGGCGTGGGATGGGCCGAGCTGCTGGCCGCCACCTTCCCGCCGGGCTCGGTCACCGGAGCGCCCAAGCTGGCCGCCCTCGACGTGATCCGCCGGCTGGAGCCGGTCCCGCGGGGCGTCTACTGCGGGGCGGTGGGCTGGGTGGACGCCGGTTCGGGCGACGGAGATCTCAACGTCGCCATCCGTTCCTTCTGGGCCGAGTACGGCCGGCTCCACCTGGGGACAGGCGGTGGGATCACGTGGGACTCCACCCCCGAGGGCGAGTGGGAGGAGACCGAGCTCAAGGCCCGCCGCCTCCTGGCCGTGGCCGCGGGAGCTGCGCTCGGAGCATGAGCGTGGTGTGGATCGATGGGGCCCTGCTCGACGAGGCCGCGGCGCGGGTGTCCCCGTTCGACCACGGCGTGCTCACCGGCGACGGGATCTTCGAGACCCTGCGCGTCACCCGGTCCACGCCGTTCGCCGCCCGCCGCCACCTCGAGCGCCTGGCCCGCTCGGCCGCCGGCCTGCGCCTCCCGGGCCTCCCGGCCCCGCTCGTCCGGGAGGCCATGGACCAGGTGGTCGCGGCCAACGGGATCGTGGAGGGCCGCATCCGGGTCACGGTCACCGGCGGGCCCTCGCCCCTGGGCTCCGACCGGGCTGCGGTGGCGCCCACCGTCATCGTGGCCGCCGGGCCGCTGCCCGGATGGCCGCCGACCACCGACGTGGTGGTGGTCCCCTGGCCCCGCAACGAGCGCAGCGCGCTGGCCGGGCTCAAGACCATTTCCTACGCCGAGAA
>JBOGIE010000449.1:0-1680 GCA_050742435.1 Acidimicrobiales bacterium
GGGGGCCGCCCCCGAAGGCCAGGTGGCGGTTGGGCGTGCGGGCCACGTCCAGCCGGTCGGGGTCGGGGAACTGCTCGGGGTCGCGGTTGGCCGCGCCCAGGATGGCGACCGCCTGCTCGCCCTCGCGCACCGTGAACCCGCCGATCTCCACGTCCTCCTTGGCGATGCGGGCGGTGACGTGGACCGGGGAGTCGTAGCGCAGGAGCTCCTCGACCCCCGAGCGGACGAGCGACGGATCGGCGCGCATCCGGGCCAGCTGGTCCGGGTTGCGCAGCAGGGCCACGGTGCCGTTGCCCAGCAGGTTCATGGTGGTCTCGAACCCGGCCACGAACAGCAGGGTGGCGGTGCTCAGCAGCTCGGCATGGGTGAGCTTGTCGCCCGCGCTCAGCTCCCCGTTCGAGGGGCCGCTCGGGCCCTGGGCGGCCAGGAGAGCGCTGAGCAGGTCGTCGCGGGGATCCTTGCGGCGGGCCTCGACCAGGTCGGTGAAGTACTGGAAGAGGTACATCCCGGCCACCATGCCCTTGTCGAGGGCGGCCTGGTCGAGGTAGCCGTCCAGCAGGCGCGAGGCGTCGGCCGACCAGGCCTTGAACCGCTCCCGGTCCTCGGGCGGCACCCCCAGCAGCTCGCAGATCACGACCGTAGGCAGGGGGTAGGCCAGGTCGGTCAGGACGTCCATCTCGCCCTGCTCCACGACCGCGTCGAGGAGGTCGTCGACCAGGAGTTGGATGCGGGGGCGCAGGGACTCCACCATGCGGGGCGTGAACGCCTGGCTGACCAGCGACCGCAGGCGGGTGTGGTCCGGCGGGTCGAGGAACATCATCAGGCTGGATCCGACCTGGCGGATCGGGCCCATGGCCGAGGCGTCGGGCCCCTCGGTGAGCCGGGCCGGGTTGGTGCTGAAGCGGGGGTCGCGCAGCAGGGCGGCGCTGTGGTCGTAGCGGGTCAGGATCCAGCTGCCGTCCGGGGCGTGGTGGACGGGCTCGTGGTCCCGGATGAAGTGGTAGATCGGGTACGGGTTCGACCGGTTCTCGGGCAGCATGGGGCTGCTGAGATTGGCCTCGGCCAGCGCCTCGGCCAGATTCGTGACGGCCATGGGTCCAGGTAACCACAGGGGAGGAGCCATGGGGCCGGGAACGAGGATGGCCGCCGCCCTGGCCGCCTCGGCGGCCGGAGGCTTGCTCGTGGCCGCCAGCCTCCCCCCCTGGCCCCTCGCCCGGGGGGCCTGGCCGCTCGGTCTGGTGGGCGCCGCCCTGCTCTTCCTGGCGACCGGCGGCCTGGGCTGGCGGTGGCGGCTGGCGGGCGGGATGGCGGCCGGTCTGGGCCTGTACCTGCCCGGCCTGTGGTGGATGCGGGACTTCAGCCTGCCCGGCTACCTCGTCGCCACCCTGCTGGAGGCGGCCATCCTGGCCGGGGCCGTGGCCGTCGTCCCGCCCGCGGGATGGCGGCGGGTAGGGGCCTTCCCGGCCGCCCTGGTCGTGGCCGAGGCCGTGCGGGGTGCCTGGCCGTTCGGCGGGCTGCCCATCTCGGGCATCGACCTGGGCCAGGTCGACGGCCCCCTTTCCCATGCCGCCCGGCTGGGCGGGCGGCTGCTCCTCGTCGCCCTGGTGGGCATGGGCGGGGTGGCGCTGGCCGGGCTGCTCCGCCGGAAGTGGGCCCTCGGCGCCGCCCTCGCGGCGGCCG
>JBOGIE010000450.1:0-1676 GCA_050742435.1 Acidimicrobiales bacterium
CTCATCGGCGGGGCGGTCTCCATGGCCGCCGGCGAGTACATCTCCATGACCGCCCAGACCGAGCTGCTGAAGCGGGAGCTGGAGATGGAGCGCATCGAGCTCCACCGCCGGCCCGAGGCCGAGCGCAAGGAGCTGGCCCAAATCTACCGGTCCCGGGGGATCGACGAGGCCACCGCCGACCAGCTGGCCACCGCCCTGAGCCGCGATCCCGACCTGGCCCTGGAGACCCACGCCCGGGAGGAACTGGGCATCGACCCTCACAGCCTGGGCCAACCGGTCAGTGCCGCGATTTCGTCGTTCCTGACCTTCTCGATCGGGGCGACGATCCCCCTGGTGCCCTACTTCTTCGGGTCGGGCACCGCAGCCATGGTGGTCGCCATCGTCCTGGGTGTGGTGGCCGCCCTCACCGTGGGCGCCCTGCTGGCCCGATTCACCGGTCGCCCCATGGGCCGCTCCGCCCTCCGCCAACTGCTGTTCTCGGCCGTCCCGGCCGCCATCACCTTCGCCATCGGCAGCGCCGTGGGGGTCAGCGGGATCGCGTAGCGGGCGCCACGTCGCCGACGTAGGCCCGGTCGACGTGGTCGCAGGCGAAGCCCAGCTCCTCGTAGAGGCGCAGGGCCCCGGCGTTGTCGGCGTCGACGTAAAGCATCCCCATGGTGAGGCCCCTGGCCGCCAGGTGGCCCAGGCCGGCCAGGACCAGCTCCCGGCCCAGGCCCAGCCCGCGGAAGCCGGGATCCACGGCGATGACGTAGATCTCGCCGAGGGGCGGGTCGTGGTGCGCATGCACCTTGGTCCAGCAGAAGGCGGCCAGCTTGCCGTCGCGCTCGTGGAGGAGGAAGCCGGCCGGGTCGAACCAGGGCTGCTCCTGCCGGTTGCGCAGGGTTTCCAGGTCCCAGCCGCCCTGCTCCGGGTGCCAGTGGAAGGCCCGGTTGTTGACCTCCAGCCAGGCCGCCTCGTCCTGGCCGGGCACGAACGGGCGGACAGGGACGGTGGCGTGGGCCTCCATCGGCAAGGGGCGGCGGAGCTGGCGCAGCTCCCGTCCCCGGCGCAGGCCGACGGAGGCGGCCAGGTCGTCGGTGGCGGGGGTCGGCTTGGGAACCCACAGGTGGACGTGGCCGCCGCCGGCCTCGCCGAGCAGGCCCAGGGCGGCGTCGAGCAGGGTCTTGGCGATGCCCAGGTCGGGGTGGCGGTGGTGCGGGTCGACCACGTACTCGAGGGCCCACGTGGCCTCGTGGGTGGCGGACTCCTCGCGGGTGATCTGGGCGTAGCCCACCGGGTGGTCGTGCCCCGGCTCCCACGCCACCAGCCCGGCGAAGTCGTGGCGACCGCCGTGGACCAGGTCGAGCCACTGGTGCTCGTCGAGGGCCGGGTGGGCGTCGACCTCGCCTGCCACCTGCAGGAGCTCGGTGACGGCGGCCACGTCGGCCCGCCCCATCTGGCGCTTGATCTCCAGGCGGGTCACCGGGAAACCGTACCCCCCACCCCTACGCTGGAAGCCCATGGGAAAGCCGCGCACGCCCAAGGGACGGGCCCGGGAGGTGATCGCCCTCCTGGCCGTCGAATACCCCGGCGACGCCAAGGAGCTGTGCGCCCTGATCCACGACAACCCCTACGAACTGCTGGCCGCCACCATCCTCTCGGCCCAGACCACCGACGAGATGGTGAACTCGGTGACC
>JBOGIE010000451.1:0-1676 GCA_050742435.1 Acidimicrobiales bacterium
TCCTCGACCCACCACGGCGCGAGCGGGTGTGCACGGTGGCCGCCGACTGCGCCCGCGCCCTCACCGGCTACGTGATGGGCAACCTCCTGATCTCGGTGATCGCCGGCAGCGTCACCTTCGTCGCCCTGATCGTCTTCGGCGTGCCCTTCGCCGGCGTGCTCGCCCTCTGGACCGCCTTCGCCGACCTCATCCCCCTCGTCGGCGCCACGCTCGGGGCCATCCCCACCATCGGCGTGGCCTTCCTGCACTCCACCGGCGCGGGCATCGGGATGCTGATCTTCTACATCGTGTACCAGCAGTTCGAGAACCACGTGCTGCAGGTCGTGATCATGTCGAAGACGGTGCAGATCAACCAGCTGTTCGTGCTGGTGAGCGTCCTGATCGGCGTGGAGCTGGTCGGCATCCTGGGGGCCCTGCTGGCCATCCCCGCGGCCGGCGTCATCCAGGTCGTCGTCCGGGACGTCTGGGACCACCGGCGGGGCCGGTTCAAGGAGGAACCCACCATCGGGGCCGACGAGACACCGATCTCCGAGGTGCTCGACCGGGAGAAGGGGGCCGAGCCCGACCCTGGACCAGAGGGCGACGGAGCGATCCGGCCGCTGGTCGTTTTCGAATGAGCAGCTCCGAGGTGGTGGAGGTCGAGGGCCACATCATCGACTCCCTCATCCTGGCCAAGGTGCTCGACGTCATCCTCGACGCCGGCGCCGACTACCGCATGCTCCAGGTTGACATCGGCCGGACCAACGTCGACCCCAGCCGGGCCAGGCTGGAGGTGACCGCGGCCGACGACGACGCCCTCGCCGCGCTCGTCGCCGAGCTTCAGATCCACGGGGCCAACCGGGTGGCCCAGGACGACGCCACCGTGGTGCCGGCCGAGGTCGACGGTGTCCTCCCCGAGGGCTTCTACTCGACCACCAACCTGCCCACCCAGGTGCGGGTGGGCGGCCACTGGGTCGACGTCGACAACCCCGAGATGGACTGCGCCCTCGTCGTCCGCCCCGACGGGCGGCTGCGCACCGTGCCCATGCATCGGGTCCACGCCGGCGACCCGGTGGTCGTGGGCCGGACCGGGGTGCGGGTGCAGCCCCTCGAACGTCCCCGGGGGGCCAACCCGTTCGAGTTCATGAGCTCCGAGGTGTCCTCGGAGAAGCCCAAGGAGCAGCTGGTGGCCCGGGTGGCCGAGCGCATCCGCATCGCCAAGGCCGGAGGCGGGAGGGTCCTGGCCGTGTGCGGCCCGGCCGTGATCCACACCGGGGCCGGGCCCGACGTGGCCGCCCTCGTCCGGGCCGGCATGATCGACGTCCTCTTCGCCGGCAACGGGTTCGCCACCCACGACATCGAGTCGAACGTCCTTGGCACGTCGCTCGGCGTGCCCCTGGGCGACGACCAGCCCCCCGAGGGCGGGCACAGCAACCACCTGCGGGTCATCAACGAGGTACGCCGGCGAGGGTCCATCGCCGAGGCGGTGGCCGACGGCTACATCACCGGCGGCGTCATGTACGAGTGCGTCGAGCACGGCGTCCCGTTCGTCCTCGGCGGCTCGGTGCGTGACGACGGCCCCCTCCCCGACGTCTACACCGACGTGGTGGAAGCGGCCGACGCCATGCGGGCCGAGCTGCCGGGCGTGGCCGTCGCCCTCATGCTGGCCTCGACCCTCCACGCCATCGCCACCGGGA
>JBOGIE010000452.1:0-1674 GCA_050742435.1 Acidimicrobiales bacterium
CTGCTGGCCCGA
This sequence comes from Acidimicrobiales bacterium, assembly GCA_050742435.1. Classification (GTDB taxonomy): domain Bacteria; phylum Actinomycetota; class Acidimicrobiia; order Acidimicrobiales; family AC-14; genus CADCTB01. Next base: position 13 of record JBOGIE010000452.1, read on the forward strand.
CGCCGCCCTGGGCGACCTGCCCCTCGTCTACCCGTTCGTGGTCAACGACCCGGGCGAGGGCACCCAGGCCAAGCGGCGGGCCCACGCGGTGATCGTCGACCACCTGCTCCCGCCCATGACCCGGGCCGACACCTACGACGACCTGGCCAGGCTGGAGACCCTGCTGGACGAACACGCGTCCATCGCCGCCCTCGACCCGGCCAAGCTCCCGGCCATCCGAGCCCAGGTCTGGGACCTCCTCGTCCAGGCCGAGATCACGCGGGACCTGGGGATCGACGACCGGCCCGAGGGCGACGGGTTCGACGACCTCGTCCTCCACGTGGACGGCTACCTGTGCGAGCTCAAGGACGCCCAGATCCGGGGGGGCCTCCACATCCTCGGGCGCCCCCCCGAGGGGGCGGCGGAGCTCGACCTGGTCCTGGCCATCACCCGGCTGCCCCAGGGCGACAAGGTTCCCGCGCTCCGGCGGCAAGCAGGCGGCCGCCATGACGTGGACGCGGCCGAGGCCGAGGCCCGGGCCACGCTGGCCGCCATCCAGTCCGACGGCTGGACGTACGACGGCGACCACCCGACCTTGCGGTGGGTGTGCGACCGGCTGGTCCCCGCGCTCCGAAGGACCACCGACGAGGTGGGCAACGTGCTGGCCGCCCTCGACGGCCGCCATGTCCCGGCCGGGCCGAGCGGCGCCCCCACGCGGGGCATGGCCCACGTCCTGCCCACCGGCCGCAACTTCTTCTCCGTCGATCCCAAGGCCATCCCCAGCCGCCTGGCCTGGGACGTGGGCCAGAAGTTGGCCGACCGGCTGATCGAGCGCCACGTCGAGGAGGAGGGCCGCCCGCCCACCGCGGTCGGCCTGGTCGTGTGGGGGACCGCGGCCATGCGCACCGGTGGTGACGACGTGGCCGAGGCCCTCGCCCTGCTCGGCGTGCGACCGGTCTGGGCCGAGGAGTCGGGCCGGGTGACGGGCGTGGAGCGCATCCCCGACGAGGAGCTCGACCGGCCGAGGGTCGACGTCACCCTGCGCATCTCCGGCTTCTTCCGCGACGCCTTCCCCCACGTGATCGCCCTGCTCGACGACGCGGTGCGCCTGGCCGGCTTCGACGACGACCCCCGCATCTTCGGCTCCAAGCCCGGCGCCTACGGCTCAGGCATCCTGCCGCTGCTGGAGTCCCGGGAATGGGACACTGACGACGACCTGGCCGCCGTCTACCTGGCCTGGGGCGGCTGGTCCTACGGCCGGGCGGCCATGGGCGCACCGGCGGCCGACGCCATGCAGCGACGCTTCTCCCTCATCGAGGTGGCGGTCAAGAACCAGGACAACCGGGAGCACGACATCTTCGACTCCGACGACTACCTCCAGGACCACGGCGGCATGGTCGCCACCATCCGGGCCCTTCGGGGCGGCGAGGCGCCCAAGGCGTGGTTCGGCGACTCCGCGAACCCCGCTGAGCCCAAGGTCCGGTCGCTGGCCGAGGAGGCGGCCCGAGTGGTCCGGACCCGCGTGCTCAACCCCAAGTGGATCGGCGCCATGTGCCGCCACGGCTACAAGGGCGCCTTCGAGATGGCGGCGACCGTCGACTACCTCTACGGGTACGACGCCACCGCCCACGTGGTCGAGGACTGGATGTACGAGCGGGTGACCGAGGCCTACGTGGCCGACCC
>JBOGIE010000453.1:0-1670 GCA_050742435.1 Acidimicrobiales bacterium
CTGAACCAGGCGTTCAACCAGGACCGCAACGAGACCTGCGGCAGCCTGCCGAAGTAGGCAAGCCCGGAGGCCGGCGTTCCGGCCTCCGGGACGGAGGGGTAGCTATGGGGCCATGCCCCAGGATCACAGCACGTGGTCGACACCGTCCTGGCCTTCGAAGGGGAGCGCCACCACGCCCTGCGCCTGTTGCGGGCGGTGAAGCACCGCTTCGGCCCCACCAGCGAGCTGGGCCTGTTCGAGATGACCGACGCCGGCCTCGAGGGCGTTCCCGACCCGGGCCGGCTGTTCCTCTCCGACCGCCAGGCCTCGGCGCCCGGATCGGTGGTCGTGCCCACCCTGGAGGGCCACCGGCCCCTGCTCGTGGAGCTGCAGGCCCTGGTGGCCAAGTCGCAGCTGGGCACCCCCCGGCGCACGGCCCAGGGGCTCGACGCCGGGCGCCTGGCCATGATCGCGGCCGTGCTCGAGGAGCGGGTGGGCGTCCAGCTGTCCGGGGCCGACGTCTACGCCCTGGCCGTGGGCGGCGTGCGGGTGGTCGAGCCGGGCGCCGACCTCGCCGTCGCCCTGGCCATGGTGGCCTCGGTCACCAACGCCGCCCTGCCGCCCGACCTGGTGGCGTGCGGCGAGGTGGGGCTGTGCGGCGAGCTGCGCCAGGTGAGCCAGACCGGCCGGCGGCTGGCCGAGGCCGCCCGCCTGGGCTTCCGGCGGGCGGTCGTCCCCGTGTCGGCGCCCGAGCCGCCGGCCGGGTTCCGGGTGCTGCGGGCCTCCACGCTGGCCGAAGCCATCGCCATGGCCGGCCTGGTCCTGGGCGCCAAACCGGTAGGATTTCCGCGTGCCGTCCCGGCGTGACTTTGGGTTCACCGATGCGCTGACGATGGTCGCCCCCGGACAGCCGCTCCGGGAGGGGCTCGACCGGATCCTCCAGGCCAACATGGGCGGGCTCATCGTCGTGGGCGACGGGCCCGAGGTCCTGGCCATCTGCTCGGGCGGGTTCCTGCTCGATGCCGAGTTCAGCCCCCAGCGCCTGTCCGAGCTGGCCAAGATGGACGGCGCCATCATCCTGGCGCCCGACGCCAGCCGCATCGCCCGGGCCAACGTCCACCTGGTGCCCAACCCCAACGTCCCCACGTCGGAGACCGGCACCCGCCACCGCACGGCCGAGCGGGTGGCCCGCTCGATCGCCGTCCCGGTCATCTCGGTGTCCGAGGACCTGTCGATCATCGCCGTCTACTACGGGTCCATCAAGCACCCGCTCGAGCTCACCGCCCGGCTGCTCAACCGGGCCAACCAGGCCCTGCAGACGCTGGAGCGCTACAAGAACCGGCTCGACGCGGTGGCCGGCACGCTCACCGCCCTCGAGGTCGAGAACCTGGTCACGGTGCGCGACGTGGTCACCGTCCTCCAGCGCACGGAGATGGTGCGCCGCATCGCCGAGGAGATCCACGGCTACATCATCGAGGCGGGCACCGACGGCCGGCTGATCCGCCTTCAGCTCGAGGAGCTCATGGGCGGGGTGGAGGACGACCGGCGCCTCGTCATCCAGGATTACTCCCACATGAGCGAGACGTGGAACCTGGCCGAGGCCATGGAGGCCCTGTCCCAGCTCACCACCGAGGAGATCCTCGACCTACGGGCCGTCACCTCGGTGCTGCACCTGCCCTCGGGCGGGGCCG
>JBOGIE010000454.1:0-1668 GCA_050742435.1 Acidimicrobiales bacterium
GGCCCCATGGCCACGCCGCCGCCCCGCCACTGCGGCGCCCGGATGGAACCCTGCCGGGCCCGTCCCGAGCCCTTCTGGCGCCAGGGCTTGCGCCCGCCGCCCCGGACCTCGGCCCGGGTGAGGGTGCTGTGGTCGCCGCCCCGGATGCCGGCGAGCTGGGCGGTGACGACCTGGTGCATGACCGCCACGTTGGGCGCCACCCCGAAGATGGAGTCGTCGAGGGTGACGGTGCCGACCGGGTCGCCCGAGGCGCTGCGGATGTCGACGGAGGCCATGCTCAGCCCTTCCCGTTCTCGCTGCTGTTCGGACCGGTGGCAGCACGGACCGCGTCGCGGATCAGGACCAGCCCACCCCGGGGGCCGGGAACGGCGCCCTTGATGAGGAGGAGCTGGCGGTCGGCGTCGGCCTGGACGACCTCGAGGTTCAGCGTGGTGACCTGCTCGTGACCCATCCGCCCGGCCATGCGGGTTCCCTTGAACACCCGGGCGGGAGTGGCGCAGGCACCGATGGCGCCCGGGGCCCGGTGCTTCTTGTGGGCGCCGTGGGAGGCGCCGAGGCCGGAGAAGTTGTGACGCTTCATGGTGCCGGCGAAGCCCTTGCCTTTGCTCACGCCGGTGACGTCGACCCGCTCGCCGGCGGCCAGGATGGTGGCGGTGATCTCGTCGCCCACCGAGTACTGGCCGGCGTCGTCCACCCGCAGCTCCACCAGGCGCTTGCCGGGGTCGACCCCCGCCTTGGCGAAGTGGCCCTGCTCGGGCTTGTTCAGCCGGGACGGGCGCTGGGCGCCGAAGGTGACCTGCACCGCGCTGTAGCCGTCGGTCTCGGGCGTCTTGACCTGCACCACCCGGCACGGCGCAACCCGTACGAGGGTGACCGGGATGGCACGGTTCTGGTCGTCCCAGATCTGTGTCATGCCGACCTTCTCGCCGACGATCGCCTTCTTAGCCATGGCTTCTTGTCTGCCTTCACGCGGAAGCTCCGCACGGGTGGGTTCCCGGCGGAGCGGTTGGGTTGTTTGCCTCGGTGTACCGCAAGGGTGCCGGCGACCAAGGACGTCGACTGGAGAGGGCCAAGCGGCCCTACTCATGAACCTGAAAAGTATAGCGGAACGGCATGAGACCGAAATCGGCCACGGTTTTGAGCCGGCACGCAGTTTGGGGGGAGGTTCGGAGGGGGGCCCGCCCCCCTCCGAGGATTACACCTGTTGGATCTTGATCTCGATGTCGACGCCGGCGGGCAGGTCGAGGCGCTGCAGGGAGTCCACCGTCTTGGGGCTGGGCTCGAGGATGTCCAGCAGCCGCTTGTGGATGCGCATCTCGAAGTGCTCGCGGGAGTCCTTGTCCTTGTGGGGGGAGCGGATGACCGTGTAGCGGTGCTTCTCGGTGGGCAGGGGCACCGGGCCCCGGACCGTGGCCTGGGTGCGCAGCACGGTCTCGACGATCTTCTTGGTCGACTGGTCGACGATCTCGTGGTCGTACGCCTTGAGCCGGATCCGGATTTTCTGGGCCACTGCGGGTCAGCCTCTCACTACTTGAGAATTTTCGTTACCCGGCCCGCACCGACGGTGCGGCCGCCCTCACGGATGGCGAAGCGCAGGCCCTCGTCCATGGCGATGGGGTTGATGAGCTCCACGTTGAGGGTGATGTTGTCACCGGGCATGACCATCTC
>JBOGIE010000455.1:0-1666 GCA_050742435.1 Acidimicrobiales bacterium
GTGTTCCCCGTAGCTCGCCCCATCCGTCGCCCTTCTCCAGGGCCTCAAGGCGAAACTGCAGGCGTTGCACGTCTCGTTCGACCCGGTGGTACTCCCAGCCGGGGTCGGGCGGGATCACGGCGGCCAGAGCCTCCCGCTCGGCCACCAGGCGGGCGTGGCGGAGGTTGGCCGGCACCGTGAGGTCTTTGGCCTTGGCCGCCTGCACGGCCATGGAGTCGTTCGACGGCACAGCCCGGTCGATGGCCCAGCCGATGCGCCGCGACGCCGACCACGACCGGCCCAGGTCCTCGACGGCCTGCTCCAGGTCGTCGGCCACCGGGTAGAGCATCGTGCGCTCCCTGGCCCGGCTCATCTTCACGTAGGCCAGCTCCCGCCCGCCGCCGTCCTCCAGGACGTGGGCCCGGGCCACCGTGGCTCCCTGGGCGCGATGCACGGTGACGGCGTAGCCGTGCAGGTGGACGGCGTCGAGGTCTTCGTCGGCGAAGCGCTGGAGGCGTCCGTCGTCCATGGTGGCGACCATGTCGCCGTGTCTCACATCCACGGCCAGCACCGTGCCGCACTCGGAGGTGACCACCTCGCCCTGGGCACCGGGGGCGAGGGTCACGATGCGATCTCCGGCCCGGTAGCCGGTGGCACCCACCAGCAACTCCGGGCCCGACAGGCGGCCCAGGGCCTCGAACGCGGCGCGTCCCCGCCGGTTCAGCTCCGCCACGTTGGCCCGGCGCCAGGCGTACATGGCCGCGTGGGAACCCTCGGCCACATCGGCGGCCCAGCCGGCCACGGTGGCGTCCAGGGCCGTGTCTCGATCCGGGGACACGGCGATGCGGCCGTGTCTTGCATACCAGGCCACGGCGGCGTGTACGTCGCCCGAGCGCAGGTGGCTGAGGGTGGTCCGCTCGGTGGGATCGACCTGGCGGACGTTCTCGGTCAGCACGTGCACCGCCCCACCGAAGCGGGAGACCAGGGCCTCGAAGCCGCCGCCGGGGCCTACGGCGGAGAGCTGGCGGTGGTCACCCACCATCACCACCTTCGTACCCGTCACCCGGGCCGCCTCCAGGAAGGCGAACAGGGCGGCGTCATCGGTCATGGCCGCCTCGTCGAGCACGGCCACGTGGCGAGGGGTGAGGCGGAGGTCGTCGTGGGCGATGCGCCAGTTGAGCGAGGCCAGGGTGCGGCTCTGGGCGATGCCCGCCTCCCGGCCCAGGGTGCGGGCGGCCTGGCCCGAGGTCGAGGTGCCCACCAGCTCATAGCCCGCTGCCTCGAAGGCGTCACGGGCGGCGGCCAGGGCGGTGGTCTTGCCCGAGCCGGCCACGCCCACGACCAGGTCCACACCCCTTCCGGAGGTGAGAATCGCCTCCACCGCTCCCCGCTGGCCGGCGGTCAGAGGACGGCCGAGGGACGCCTCGGCCCGGACGACGGCAGCATCGGCGGCCTCGGGCCACACCCGGGCCGCGTCGAGGCGGCGGACCTGGGACTCGACGCAGCGGGCGATGGCCTGCTCCCGGGCGATGGTGGTGGCCGTGGCGTAGGCCCGCTGCTGGGCGCCGGTCGCCTGCAAGAGCGCCACCGCTTCGGGATCCGCCAGGGTGCGCTGCACCACCCGGCCCAACTCCGACAGATTGCGCCCGTAGAGGTCGGGGGCCACGGCCACGATCACATCCCGCTT
>JBOGIE010000456.1:0-1665 GCA_050742435.1 Acidimicrobiales bacterium
GCCGACTCCTTCGGGTCGTCGCACCGGTGAATGTTCGGTGGACCGGCCTCCCGGGCCGGTCATGGTCGTACCTTCACCAGGGCGGCCTCGCCCTGGCCCCCGCCGCCGCACAGGGCGGCGGCGCCGAGGCCACCGCCCCGGCGCCGGAGCTCGTGGACGAGGGTGAGGACGAGCCGGGCCCCCGAGGCACCGATCGGGTGCCCGAGGGCGATGGCGCCGCCGTTCACGTTCACCACGTCGTCGCCGATGCCCAGCTCGGCCATGGAGGCCGCGGCCACCGCGGCGAAGGCCTCGTTGATCTCGAACAGGTCGACGTCGCCCGGCGTGAGGCCGGCCCGCTCCAGCACCTTGGTGATGGCCCGTGAGGGCTGGGTGAGCAGGGACGGGTCGGGGCCGGCCACCATGCCGAAGCCGGCCAGCTCGGCCAGCGGGTGGAGCCCCAGGGCCTCGGCCTTGGCCGGGCTGACGAGGACCACGGCGGCCGCCCCGTCGGAGATCTGGGAGGCGTTCCCGGCGGTGATGGTGCCGTCCGGCGCGAAGGCCGGCTTCAGGCGGGCGAGGGAGTCGGTCGTGGTGTCCGGGCGGATCCCCTCGTCCGTGTCGACGACGATAGGGTCGCCGCGCTGGGGCACGTGCACCGGCTCGATCTCCTCGGCCAGGCGCCCCTCCTTGTCGGCCGTCGCCGCCCGCTCGTGGCTCTTGACCGCCAGCTCGTCCTGGCGGGCGCGCGAGATCGACGCCTGTGTGACGTAGGCCTCGGTGCCCGCACCCATGTGGACACCGTCGAACGCGCACCAGAGGCCATCGCTGATCATGGAGTCCAGGACGGTGACGTCGCCCAGGCGGTAGCCCTTACGGGAGCCGGGGAGCAGGTGAGGGGCCTGCGTCATGGACTCCATGCCGCCGGCCACGACCACGTCGGCGTCGCCCGCCTGGATCATCTGGTCGGCCTGGTAGATGGCGTTGAGGCCTGACAGGCACACCTTGTTGACGGTGACGGCGGGCACGTCCATGGGGATGCCGGCCTTGACCGCGGCCTGGCGGGCGGGGTTCTGCCCCTGCCCGGCCTGCAGCACGTGGCCGAGGATGACGTGGTCGACGTCTGCAGGGTCGATCCCGGCGCGGGAGAGGGCGGCGGCGACGGCGACGCCCCCCAGGTCGGCCGCGGGCAGCGACGCCAGCGACCCGGACAGCTTGCCCATGGGTGTACGGGCGGACGAGACGAGAAATGATCCGGGCATGGGTGGTCTCCCTCTAGTCAGGCGGGTGGAGGTCAGGCGGGTGGAGGTCAGCCGGTGGCGGTCAGCGGGCGGACGGGTACTCGTAGAATCCCTGGCCGGTCTTGCGGCCGAGCTGGCCGGCGGTCGCCATCCGCTTGAGCAGCGGCGCCGGGGCGCAGCACGGGTCGCGCCGCTCCTCGTACAGCACCTCCAGGATGGACAGGCTGGTGTCGAGGCCGACGAAGTCGAGCAGTTCCAGGGGCCCCATCGGGAAGCTGGCTCCGCCGCGCATGGCGGCGTCGATGTCCTCCTTGGACGCGATCCCGCTGTCGAGCATCTTCACCGCGCCGTTCAGGTAGGGGAAGAGCAGGGCGTTGACGATGAAGCCGGCGCTGTCCTTCACCCTGACCGGGTCCTTCCCGCACTCCTCGGCGAACCGGTGGGT
>JBOGIE010000457.1:0-1660 GCA_050742435.1 Acidimicrobiales bacterium
CCGGCCGGGGGCCCACCGGCGCCGCCGCCCCGGCCCGCACCGGAGGCCGCGCCGCCCCCTCGCCTCGGCCGGGGGGAGGTGCCCTCTCGCTACGCGGGGGCGATGCTGCTGTACCCCTTCCTGTGCCGCCTCGGCGCAGACGAGGTCCTGGCCTCGCTTCCCTCGGGGGCCGCCCGGCGCTACGACGCCGCCTCGCTCGTGGCCGCCGCCGCCTTCTCCTTCGCGCTCGGGGCCTCCTCCATGGAGGCGACCAAGCACCTGGCGGTCCCCGACGCAGGGGCGCTCATCGGGGCGGAGTCCTTCCCCCACCTGCGCACCCTGCGGCCACGGCTCAAGGCCATCGCCGAGGCCTCCGACCCCTTCGCCATCCAGTCCGCCTTCGCCAAGGCCATGCTCGCCGCCGACGAGCACCCACCCGAGGTGTTCTACGTCGACGACCACTTCGTCACCTACTGGGGCAAGGCGCCCGTCGCCAAGGGCTACAACATCCGCCGGCACCTGGCCGAGCCGGGAAGAGCCGACACCTTCGTCGTCGATGACGCCTGGCGGGCGATCTGCTTCACCTCGGGCGAGCCGAGGGGCCTGTCGAGAAGCCTGCCCGAGATCCTCGGCGAGCTGAGGGAGATCGTCGGGGAGCGCCGGGTGATGGTCGGCTTCGACCGGGGAGGCTCCTACCCGAAGGTGTTCTCCGCCATCGCCGAGGCGAACATGGACTGGGTCACCTGGCGGCGGGCCCCCCTCGTCGCCCCGGGTGTCGAGCCAAGGCGGTCCTGGGTGCGCGTCGACGGCAAGCGGCGCACCTACCTGCTCGCCGACGAGACCGTCGACCTCGACGGCTACGACGCCGGACCGGTGCGCCAGCTGTCCGCCTACGAGGGGGGCCGGGTCGTGTTCCAGGTGCTCACCTCCAGCCAGGCCGTCAAGGGCGCCCCGATGGTCCAGCGGCTCCGGCACCGCTGGTGCATCGAGAACACCAACAAGTACCTGGAGGACCACCACGGCATCCACTGGCTCTGCACCTACGAGATGGACGAGGAGACCGACACCGCCAAGGTGGCCAACCCCGCCCGGCGCCAGGCCCGAGCCGCGGTCCGCGCCGCGGAGGCAGCGCTGGCCGAGGCCCAACGGGCGCTCGGACAGCAACTGGGTCGGGGCAGCGCAGATCTCGACGCGCACCGCTCGGCCATGCGAGCGGCCCGCGACGAGGTCGCGATGGCCAAGGACGACATCGAAGCGGCCCGGTCCGGCCTCAGGGGCGTCCCGGCCAAGCTGCCCGCCAACCAGCTCGACCCCGACGCCCGCCGGGCCAGGCCACGCCTGGCGGCCCGGGCGCTGCAGATGGTCTGCCGCCTCCTGGCCTACAACGCCGAGCTGGACCTCGCCCGCCGTCTCAACGAGTACCTGGGCGACCCCGACGAGTACCGGGCCATCACCCGCAACCTGCTCCACCTCGGCGGCCGGATCGCCTACGAGCACCGCCGGATCGTCGTCACCTTGGGCCGTCCCGGCTCGCCGCGTGTGGCGCGGGCGCTCGGCCTGCTCGTCGAGGAGCTGAACGCCAAACCAGCACACCCACTCGGGGACCGCCGACCCATCACCTACCGTGTCGAGGGGCTCTCGGCTTGACCTGTGTCGCTGCCGCTACTGCCGGAGATCTGGG
>JBOGIE010000458.1:0-1656 GCA_050742435.1 Acidimicrobiales bacterium
CCGGCCTCGACCAGCTGGAGGACGTTGTCGGGGATGTCGAAGTTGGCGTAGACGGCCTGCACGTCGTCGTGCTCCTCGAGGGCGTCGACCAGGCGCAGGACCTTGCGGGCGTCGGCCTCGGACTCCAAAGCGATGGTGGTGGTGGGCACCATGGTGAGCTCGGCCGACGTCACCTTGGCCCCCGCCGCCTCCAGGGTGTCGCGGAGGCGGCCGAGGTCGGTCGGCGCCGCGGTCAGCTGCCAGGTGTCGCCCTGGTCCTCGAGGTCCTCCATGCCCGCGTCGAGGCCGATCATCATGACCTCGTCCTCGTCGCCGGCCGGGGCCTCCTTGGGCAGGATGATCACCGCCTTGCGCTCGAACTGCCAGGCCACCGCACCGGGCTCGGCGCTCGACCCGCCGTTCTTGGAGAAGATGGCCCGCACGTCGGCCCCGGTCCGGTTGCGGTTGTCGGTGAGGGTCTCGACGTAGACGGCCACCCCGAGCGGCGCGTAGCCCTCGTAGTTCACCGGCTCGTACCGCACCCCCTCGAGCTCGCCGGTGCCCCGCTTGACGGCCCGCTCGATGGTATCGACCGGCACCGAGGCGTCCCGGGCCTTCTGGTACATGGTCCGGAGGGTGGCGTTGGCCGAAAGGTCGCCGCCGCCCTCCCGGGCGGCCACCTCGACCTGGCGGAGGACCTTGGCGAACACCTTGGCCCGCGCCTTGTCCTTGGCCCCCTTCTGGTGCTTGATGGTGGCCCACTTGGAATGTCCGGACATCTCAGCCCTCCAGGAATGTTTGGTGTAGTCGCAGGTCGTCGGACAGCTCGGGGTGGAAGGCGGCCGCCAGCACCGGACCCTGGCGGCACAGCACGGCTCGGCCGTCGACGGACGCCAGCACCTCGACGCCCTCCCCCACCCGCTCGATCACCGGGGCCCGGATGAAGACGGCCGGGACCGGTCCCCCACCCAGCCGGGCGACCGCCAGCTCGGTCTCGAAGGAGTCCACCTGGCGACCGAAGGCGTTGCGGCGCACGTCGACGTCGAGGATGCCGAAGCTGCGCTGGTCGGGGCGGCCGTCGAGGATGCGCGCCGACAGGAGGATCAGCCCGGCGCACGTGCCGAAGGCGGGCATCCCGTCGCCCAGGTGCTCGGCGATAGGTTGGAAGAGGCCGGACAGGTCGAGCAGCTTCGACATGGTCGTCGACTCGCCGCCGGGCAGGACCAGCCCCTCGACCCCGCTCAGGTCCTCGGGCGTGCGGACCTCGACCGCATGGGCGCCGAGGGCCGTCAGCGCCTCAACGTGGCGCCGGGACGCTCCTTGCAGGGCGAGGACGCCCACCTTGTGCACCTGGAGGCCGCCTCAAGCCGCTCACCGTCTCGCTCACCAGCCCCGCTCGGCCAGGCGGGTCTCCAGCCCCTCGATCTCGGCGCCCCGCATGGCCTCCCCCAGGCCGCGGCTGACCTTGGCCACGATCTGCGGATCCTTGAAGTGGGCGGTGGCCTCGACGATGGCCCGGGCCATGCCCACGGGATCGGAGCTCTTGAAGATGCCGGAGCCCACGAACACCGCCTCGGCCCCCAGCTGCATGACCAGCGAGGCGTCGGCCGGGGTGGCGATGCCGCCGGCGCAGAAGAGCGGCACGGGGAGGGAGCCGGTGTCGGCCACCTCGGCGAC
>JBOGIE010000459.1:0-1655 GCA_050742435.1 Acidimicrobiales bacterium
GCACGTAGATCCGGCCCGCCGGCGGGCAGGGGCCGTCAAGCAGAAACGAAGCTGAGCCGGACCCTTCGGCTGGCGTTGTCCTCGTTGAGGTCGACCAGGACCACGCTCTGCCACGTGCCCAGCTGGGCCCGGCCGCCCTCGACCGGGATGACCAGGGACGGGCTGACCAGGACGGGGAGCAGGTGGTCGGCTCCGTGGCCTTCGGCCCCGTGGCGGTGGCGGTAGCGGTCGTCGCGGGGCAGCAGCCGCCCGAGCAGCTCGTCGAGATCGGCCTCCGACCCCGACCCGGTCTCCATGAGGGCCACGCCGGCCGTGGCGTGGGGCACGAAGACCGACAGGAGCCCGTCGCCCAGGGACCGGCAGAACTCCTCGATCTTCGACGTGAGATCCGTCAGGTGTTGCCCGGACGTGTCGATAGATATCTCGGTGGACTCCACTCGACCGACGTTACGTGCCCGCAAGGCGGGCCACGACCGGGCCCATGGCCTCGTGGCACTCGCCCCCGACGACCACGTAGGACAGGCCCAGTTCGTCGCGCCGGCGCTCCAGCTCGTCGGCGATCTGGCCCACGGTGCCGATGGCGAAGTTCGGCATGGCCAGGACCTGCTCGCGGTCGAGGCCCATGCCCGACCCCAGGCCGGCGGCCACCCCGTCCCGGTCGTCGGTGACGAAGACGAAGTAGGCGGTGTACGACAGCTCGACCCGGTCGAAGCGGTCCCCGGCCGCCTCGCGCACCCAGCCCACCTTCTCGGCGGTGGCCTCGGCCGTGGCGGTGGCGCCCAGGTGGGTGCCGATCGAGCCCGAGCGCAGGTTGAAGTTGACGCTCACGATGTCGGCCTCCCGCCCGGCCAGCGACAGGACCCGCCGGCCGCCCCCACCGACGAGGATCGGCGGTCGAGGGCGCTGGACGGGCAGGGGCGTGCCCGGGTGGCCGGTGATCGTGTAGTGCCGGCCCCGGAAGGAGAAGGCCCCGCCGGCCAGCAGCCCCTTGACCACGGCCAGTGCCTCCTCCAGCCGCTCGATCCGCACCCCGGGCGGGGCGCAGTGGATGCCCGACTCCTCGTAGTCCCGGTCCAGCCAGCCCGCCCCCATGCCCAGCTCGAACCGGCCCCCCGAGAGCAGGTCGAGGGTCGCCGCCTCCTTGGCGACGAGGAGCGGGTGGCGGTAGTCGACGCCCAGCACGAGGGTCCCCACCCGCAGCGTCGAGGTGGCAGCCGCGGCCGCGGCCAGGGCCGGGAAGGGGGCCAGCTGGTCGTCGAAGTGGTCGGGCATGCAGAGCGTGGCGTAGCCCAGCTCCTCGACCCGGCGGGCCTTGGTCGCCCAGTCCTGGCCCGAGGCGGCGAAGGTGAGCTGGGCCCCGAATCGGAACCGTCGGTCGGTGGCCATGGGACCGGGCGGACATTACCGGGGCATGAAGACCACGCCCCGAGCGGTACTCGGCCCGTTGAACGGCCGGGACGCCGGTAAGCTGGGACCGTGCGTATCTCTCGCACCGATCCGGCACGCCCCGTTCCGAGTCGGCGAGTTTCAGGGCGGGAACGGCGCTGGCCTCTGCTTGGCGCGTTCCTGATCGCCGCGTTCCTGCTGGGTGCGTGCGGCGACTCGGACTTCCGCTACGTCAGCAACGCCTCGATCAACACCTACTTCAAGGTGCC
>JBOGIE010000460.1:0-1635 GCA_050742435.1 Acidimicrobiales bacterium
GCCCGCACCGCCCAGTCGAGGGCCCGGGCGTCCCCTCCGGCCACCGCCCCCTGGAGGGCGTGGGCGGCGATCTCGGGGATGCGGGCGTCGCCGAAGCGCTCGTCCATGACCTCGGCCAGCCGGCGGTGCAGCCCGGCCCGCGCCGCCAGGCTCAGCCCCTCGTGGAGCGACTCCCGCACGAGGGCGTGGACGAACCGGAACCCGCCGCCCTCCCCGGACGGGACCACGAGTCCCGCGGCCCGGGCCTCGTCCACCGCCTCCAGGACCGTGGCGGCCGGCGAGCCGGTCACCGCGGCCAGCAGGCCGGCGTCGAACTCGGCCCCCACGACCGCGGCGGCGGCCAGGACGTCCTGGGTGCCCGGCGTCAGGTGGCGCACCCGGCGGGCCACCACCGGGCGGATGCCCGCCGGCACCGCCGAGGCCGGCGCCTCCTGGGAGAGCCGGACCAGCTCCCGCAGGAAGAACGGGTTCCCGCCGCTGCGGCGGTGGAGGACGGGGACCTGGTTCTCCTCCAACCCCATCGCCGCCACCAGGGCGCCGACGTCACGCTTGCCCAGGCCGCCGAGGACCAGGTGGACCCCGTCGCGCACCAGGTCGCCGACGCAGCGGGCGAAGGGATGGGCGGGGGCCAGGTCGGTGTCGCGGTACGAGCCGATCACCGCCAGGCGGCGGGGGCGGGGGTCGTGGGCGAGGAACTCCAGCAGCCGGACCGACCCCTCGTCCGCCCAGTGCAGGTCCTCGATCACCAGCACGAGCGGTTGGGCCTGTGACGCGGTGGCGAAGGCCTCGGCCACGGCGTCGAACAGCTGGAACCGGCCGTCGCCCGGTGCGGCCTCGGCCAGGATCGTGTCGCGGTCCAAGGCCCGCAGCAGCTGGCGCCACACCCAGTACGGGGGCGCCCCGTCGCCCTCCCAGCACGCCGCCCACAGCACCTCGGACGACACCCGCACCGCCATCTCCCTGACCAGGCGGGTCTTGCCGATCCCCGGCTCGCCGGCCACCAGGCCGACCACCCGCTCCCCCAGCTCGGCCGCCTGCACCGCGGACACGAGGGCGGCCAGCGGTGTCTCGCGCCCTACGAAGGGCAGCTCCCCCACCGCCCCATCCTGTCGCACCCGAACCGGTGACACCTGGTGTCGTATATCGCACCAGATGTCACCGGTTCGCCGTGGGGGGGGCGGGGTCAGGCCTCCATGACGACCGGCACGATCATGGGCCGGCGCTTGGTCTTCTCGTTGACGAAGCGGCCGAGGGCCTGGCGGACCTGGCGCTTGAGGGTGTCGAAGTCGATGTTGCCGGTGTCGGCCGAGTGCTCGAGGGCCTCGACCACCCGCTGGCGGGCCTCGTCGAGCAGCTCCTCGGCCTCGGGGGCGTGGACCCAGCCCCGGGTGATGATCTCGGGCCCGGTGAGCACCTCGCCCGAGGTGGCGTCCACTGCGACCACGACCACGATCACCCCCTCCTCGGCCAGGACCTTGCGGTCGCGCAGGACCCCGTGGCCCACGTCACCCACGATCCCGTCCACGTACAGGTAGCCGGAGGGGACGGTGTCGACGAAGTCCAGCCCCTTCTCGGTGAGCTCCACCACGTCGCCGTCCTCGGCCAGGAGGACGTTGGCCGCGGGCACCCCCATCT